>LSCF01000022.1 GCA_001577025.1 Fidelibacterota bacterium TCS55
AGGCAATCATGATTCCTCTGAGGATTCTCCTTCGTCACCGCCTTTATCCTCATCGCCATCACCTTTTGTTGCTTCACCATCTTCAACTTCACCTTCTTCACCTTCTTCACCTTCTTCACCTTCTTCACCTTCTTCACCTTCAATTTCTTCAGGTTCAGGTTCAACTTCAGCTTTCGGCGGATTACAGGTCACAATGGTAGTGTCTTCTGCAGAAATAAGTGTCGCATCATCAGGCAAAGCAATCTCAACTGCTGTCAAAGCACTGTGAAGCTCAAGTCCAGAAATATCAATGGTGACACTCTCAGGTACGTCTGTTGGGTAGCATTCTAGGTCAATCGCTGTGGTTACATGAGTCACAAGTCCGCCCTCACTGGCACCAACAGCTTCACCTTCTAGAACTACAGGAATTGAGAATGTCATTTTTTCATCACGACGAACTCGCATGAGATCCACGTGGATCACTTCTTCAGTGACGGGGTTGTATTGTGCCGCTTTGATCATGACATAAACAGTTTCACCATTCATTTCTAACTCAAAAACTTTTTGCCCAGAATGAATGGCGTGGTAAAACGCTTTTTTATCAATGGCCAAATTTTGATTGGCTTCACCATGACAATAATAATTTGCGGGAATTTTCCCATTTCTTCTTATCGCACGAGCAGAACCGGATCCGATTCCTGAGCGATCTTCGATAGGTAGTTTATAGTAAGATGCCATTGTCTTGCCTTTAATTAAAATTCGAACAGAGCACTGACAGATTCACCATCATACACACGTTGGATTGCTTCTCCAAAAACCTGTGCCACTGTTACAATTTCCATATTGTCTAATTTTTTGCTATCCGGGATAGCCAATGTATCGGTTACGATTAGTTTTTTAATAGATGATTGACTGATTCGCTCCACTGCAGGATCGGATAAAATGGCGTGGGTCGCCACAGCCGTAACACTGTTCGCTCCGTTTTCCATAGCTGCTTCTGCAGCATTCACAGTCGTGCCTGCTGTATCGATCATATCATCAATAATGAGCACATCTTTTCCGTCTAATTCACCAATGAGATGCATCACCTCTGCTTTATTGGGCGCATAGCGCCGCTTATCAATTAAGGCAAAATGCATTCCCAAATATTTTGCATAAGCCTGACTCATACGAGCAGACCCTACATCCGGTGCTAACACAGCAGAATTTTCGGGATCCAAGCCCAAAGCCTTGATTGCATCCAGCAAAACCATTCTGCTATATAGATGGTCAAATGGAATGGTTGCAAACCCTTGAATCTGTGTGGAGTGGAGATCCATAGTAATAATACGATCTGCGCCTGTTGCAGTGACGAGATCAACCATTACCCGAGATGAAATGGGCACGCGGGGATTGTCCTTACGATCTTGACGGCCGTACCCAAAATAAGGAATGACCGCCGTCACCGTATTGGCAGAAGCCCGAACAGCCGCATCAATGATGAGGATTAGTTCCATGATATTCTCTGCTGGACTGTTCGTGGGTTGTATGATGAATACATCGCTACCGCGAATGTTTTCTTCAAACTTGATCCACAACTCCCCATCGGAGAATGTCTTAATCGTCAGCTGTCCTAATTCTTTGCCTAGGGATTTTGCAATTCCTTCAGCTAAGACGGGGTTGCTACGACCGGTGAATATTTTTAAATGTTCATCCATAATATCTGCTGGGGCGCAGGGACTCGAACCCCGACTGCCGGGACCAAAACCCGGTGTCCTACCGTTAGACGACGCCCCAATACTTTACTGTATTGAGAGGTTTAGATGTGATTCAAAAAAAAGGGGGGAGTTAAGTAGGATTGGCCAGAATGGTCTGATGTGTGGGGCGGAAAAATAACTCAGCTTCTTTGGCAGAAGCGTCTTCGTCAAAAATCCCATACACAGTCGAGCCACTGCCCGACAGACTGGCAAACCGGGCGCCCAACTCAAGCAGTTTCCGCTTAATGGCGCCAATCTCCGGATATGCTGGAATCACGATCCGTTCAAAATCATTCTCAAAGATCTTAAGTGAGGCATAATCCCCACTAAAAAAGCCTACAAAATTAGGCATTAATTCTTCCGAATTCAATTTATTTATCAATCCTGAATAAGCCCATGGGGTACTAATTGAAACATCAGGAATGACCAATAGGTATGTGCCCTGAATATGGCTTGGAAGCAATGTGAGTTTATCTCCAATACCTTCACCCAATTGAGTCCCGCCTCTAATAAAAAAGGGTACATCAGCACCTATAGTGGCACCGATTTTTTCCAATTCACCATCAGACAAGTTTAGACCATATAAATCATTGAGTCCTTTTAATGTGACAGCACCATTTGCAGATCCACCGCCCAGCCCACTGCCGATCGGCACATTTTTTTGAATGTGAATAGAAATGCCCCCTAAATCCGGGAATTTTGTTTTTAAGGCTGAATAGGCTTTATGGCAAATGTTAGACTCATCGATAGGGATCCAATCAACGTTGGATTTTATCGTACAGCCATCATCAATTTTTTCTATCTGAATTGTATCTCCAAAATCCAATTCCTGGAATACCGTATATATATTATGGTATCCATCATCCCGTTGATTTAGGACTTTAAGACCAATGTTGACTTTAGAGGTGGATGGGCATTCCATGCCCGCAATCACCCTTTTATAGTCACAATGACCTGGGCGGCAATGCCCTTGCCTTCACCGATATATCCCAAGTGGTCTGTGGTGGTGGCTTTTACAGAAACCTGACCTTCGTCCATTTGGAGAGTATAGGCAATTTTATATTTCATTTCCGGGATGAAGCCCGCCAGCTTCGGCTTTTGAAGTATAATGATTGAATCGATATGATTAATCTCAAAGCCGGCATTTCGAACCTTTTCACCGGCTACATTTAAAAAGTGCAGACTGTCCGCACCCTTCCATTGGTCATCTTCGCTAGGGAAGAACTGTCCAATATCCCCAAGTGCGGCCGCACCAAGCAAAGCATCTACAATGGCATGGAGGAGGGCGTCTCCGTCCGAGTGCCCCACGGCTCCCACTTCACTGGGGATTTCAACACCGCCAAGGATGAGCTTTTCACCCTCAGCCAGTTGATGTACGTCGTAGCCTATACCTGTTTTGATCATTATTTTTTATGTCATTTCGAGCAAAGCGCTGCGATCCCATTATATATAGAGCTTCCAATAATGGGTTTACTTCCTCGCCTCGAAAACAATCGGAGCTCCTCGAAATAACAATTAGTTTAATTGTTTATAAATCGCTTCTGCAAACACCCAATCTTCTTCTGTGGTGATTTTAATATTCAGAGATGATCCTTCTACAAAGCCCACTTGGTAGCCGATTCGCTCCAATAGCGATGCTTCGTCCGTCCCCTGAATGTTCTCTGCTTCAGCCAATTCTAATGCTTCCTGCAGCGCTGCCTTTGAAAACACCTGAGGTGTTTGGGCCCGCCAAATGGTTTCTCTTGGGATGGTCTCTAAAATTTGGTCTTCCATAATCCGTTTAATTGTATCTGTAGAAGATTGTGCCACAATGACACCATCATGTTCACTACAGGCATTGGCTGCTTTTTCAATCAAATCTTCTGACACAAACGGCCGTACCGCATCATGAACGCAAATGAGTTCAGAGGAATCATCCGCTGCGGTCAATCCATTGTGGACTGAAACCTGTCTAGACTTCCCACCGGCAACCACTTTCACCGGCTTCGCAGATATCATTGATCGCAATTCACGATTCACCTGATCTACGTCCCCTTTGGCTACCACCACAACAATTTCATTAATCAACCCTAATCGAATAAATGGCTGTAATGTATGGTGCAAAAGTGGACGGCCATTCAGATTTTTTAGCTGCTTTTTACCGCCAAAGCGTTCACCGCTCCCGGCTGCGGGAATAACAGCAGTTATATTCATTTAATTTTACTCTTCGCTAAAGCAATTAAAGAATCAGCATGGCGTCGCCATAGCTCAAGAAACGATAATCATTTTTCTTTGCTTCTCGATAGGCTTTCATGATGAGATCGCGGTTTGCAAATGCAGAAACCATCATAAGTAGCGTACTCTTTGGCTGATGAAAGTTGGTAATCATGGCATCCACCATTTTAAATTCATAGGGGGGATAAATGAATTTATCCGTCCAACCCCGCTTCGGTGATACCTGGAACCCAGACACAGCCACTGTTTCAAGGGATCTCACTGTGGATGTCCCCACCGCAAACACACGGCGGCGTTTTTTCTTCGTTTCATTGATGGACATAGTTGTTGCAGGATCTACCTCAAAATATTCAGAATCCATTTGGTGTCGGTTCAAGTCTTCAACCTGCACCGGACGAAAAGTGCCTAGCCCGATATGCAAAGTAGTATGGGCTGTTTTTGCCCCTTTGGCATGGATGCGTTTAATCAACCCATCGGTAAAGTGAAGGCCCGCTGTGGGCGCGGCCACCGCACCACGTCTTTCTGCAAATACGGTCTGATATCGAACCTTATCCTTCGGTTCCGATTCCCGTTTAATATATGGTGGAAGAGGTGAGATGCCGACGCGATCAATAACATCATAGATGTTCTCACCTTCATATTCAAACCGCACCACACGTCCGCCGGAAATAGTATTGTCAATCACATCACAATAGACATTTTTGGTAAACATAAGTTTGTTCCCAATCCGTACTTTACGGGCCGGGCGAACCATAACTTCCCAAAGATCGTTCTCTAACTCACGGAGTAAAAATACTTCTACTTTCGCTTCGGTTCGGTCTTTGCTGGCATAGAGCCGCGCCGGAAATACTTTGGTATTGTTGGTAATGACAAGATCATTCCTCCGGAGGTATTCCGGGAGGTTTGAAAATATTTTATGTTCAATTTTGCCCGTATCCCGGTGGATGACCATCAGTTTGGCCAAGTCCCGCCTTTTGGCCGGGTATTGGGCTATATATTTTTCCGGCAGTGGGTAGTCAAAATCCGCCAGTTTCCATTTTTTCTTTTTTTGAATCATTCGAATAACCTTTGTTGTTTTTCTGTAATTTTTCTGCCCAGCAGGTCATATGCCTGTGCCTGAGCGATGCGGCCGCGATTCGTCCGCTGGATAAATCCTTCTTTAATTAAATAAGGCTCATATACATCTTCAATGGTAGCTGCATCTTCGCTCACAGCTACGGATAGTGAATTCACACCTACCGGGCCCCCATTAAATTTATCAATCAATGCAGCGAGGATAGTTCGATCCATATCGTCCAACCCATATTCATCAATCCCAAGGGATGTGAGGGATGCTTTTGCCACCGCTTCATCGATTTTGCCATTGGCTTTCACCTGGGCATAATCTCGTGTTCGCCGAAGAATACGGTTGGCAATCCGAGGGGTTCCGCGAGAACGCCGTGCTAATTCCATGGCGCCAGCCTTATCAATTTCTACTTCCAAAATTTCTGCAGAGCGTGTCACAATTTGAAATAAATCTTGAGGATCATAATAATCAACGCGCAATACGACACCAAAACGATCTCTCAGTGGTGATGTTAAATTGCCTAACCGAGTTGTTGCCCCCACCAATGTAAAGGGTTCAATATTGAGTTGCACACTTCTGGCGCTAGGACCTTTATCAATCATGATTTCGATCCGATAATCTTCCATGGCTGAATAAAGATATTCTTCCACCACTGAATTGAGGCGGTGAATTTCATCCACGAAAAACACATCTCTTCCCTGAAGATTCGTAAGTACACCTGCCAAATCGCCCGCTCTTTCTAACACTGGTCCGGATGTTTGTTTTACGCTAACACCCAATTCTGAAGCAATAATATTGGATAGTGTTGTTTTTCCCAATCCCGGCGGACCGAAAAAAAGAACGTGATCCAATGCCTCTCCACGGTTTTTAGTCGCTTCAATATAGAGCGTGAGGCTGTCCACTACATCCTTTTGGCCGATGAATTCATCCATCTGACTTGGCCGCAGGGACTTCTCAACGACTAAATCATCTTCGAAAGGTTGAGGGTCTGTTATATGAATGTCAGTCACGATTTTGCTCAAATTGAAATAAAGTGCACATATTCGGGGTTGAAAGATACAAAAATGAAGGGGGGGTCGTCAAATTTTCGCCTTTTTATGCAGGAACAGAGTCCCGAATTTGACTCAAACGCGCTTTCCTATTATTAGCAAATTTCACTATCCCATCCCAAATACTTTGGGGGTCCAACTTTGATTCGGCCACAATTTCATCCACTGAACCGCCGGTGCGCCAACGGTTGTCAAAGTCCGGACTCATGCTATATTCCTCCACCACGCGGTTGGCCACCCACTTGTGCATGAGGCGCCGGGCACCGTTGGTGATGACCATGGCATCCATCCACTCCTGGCCAGAAATAATACTCTGGCGATATGCATCCGTTTGTCTTTGGAACAGCTCCCAAGAAATAGCTGCCACCACTTTTACATTGGGACCTTCTGATTTCAGCTTCGGTAAAATAGAAACCAATGAACGGGTGGAACTGGTGCCGCGAATAATTACGACACCTTCTTTCGGTCGACTTTCATCATAATTCTTAATAATATAAGCGCCCTTTGCTGCATCCAGATGGGATGCCATTTCCAATGCGCTTCGATCTGGAATCTCAACAGGGGGGCGTGTCAAGTGAATGGCCACCACGGGCACATCTGTGGCCAATGCTGCGGCTAAAGCCGGCGCTACTTCATTATGCTCCCACGGGTGAAGGTTTATAATATGTCCGTCCGGCAATAATTGGGTAACGCCCGGCGCAAAAATACCAAAGTGTGTTCGGCTGTCTTCTGCCGTTTCAGGGCCAGAGTGCCCCGCCACCCAAATCATTTTACCCACTTTTAAATCGGAATCCTGGGCGATTTGACTGAATAACCGCATGGGTCCATATTTCAAATAACTGAATGACCCGTAAGTGCTCATGGCACCATAAAAGCCATTATATTCAGCATAAGGATCTTCATTAAAGTTTACGGTGGATAGGCCTGCCAACATCCCAGAATTTGCAAATTCTGTAATCCCCTGAGGCATGAGTGGACTATCTGGGTTGGTTTCTCTATCGAATAGCCCTAAATCTTCAGCGCCGTTATATCCTTTGGCAAACCCGGATATATTGGTGGAGTCGGCCAAGTCTGCACTCATAGCAATCACCAGAGGGCGGCCATATTTTTGAATAGATTTCGTATTGATATAGCTGGCGTATTTTGAAAACCCAACACGATTGGGCGCTTTGTCTCCCGGAGGCACAAATAAATCATCCGGCAGGTTGTTCACATCAAACAATAATTCATCTTTTGCAGGGTTTTTTACCGTGACCTTGCAACCTTCAATTTTACTAGGGACGGAATCGCCAACAGAGATCAATGTTTCTGCCAAATAATCCACCAAGGCCTGGTTCTTTTCCATAACAGAAAAAACGGAATTAAAATAAGATGTGGCTTGATCTTCCTGTCCACCTCTCGAATCTGCCCCTTCTGCACCAAATTGATCAAAATTTATATTATACTTTTCTGCAAAATCCTGCTTGGTACGCCAGAACAATTCTGAATTGCGTTTATGAGCTGCCCCGTGACTTGCATAATCAATTTTATGATAACCGCGGCCTTTCACTCCACGGCCGTAGAGTACCTTCGGTACTTTTGGATCGGCATTCTCAACCAATAAACGATAGTAGGCTTCTGTAAGCTCACCCCAATCCTCCCCACTCATGGTGCCTTCTACATGCCAACCATGTGATCCAAACCAATCTTCGGGCGTGCCATACATAATGGAGCTGAAAGGGCGTGCATCGATGCCAAAATCGTTCCAATCCATAAAGTAAACCAGGTTGCCCAGTCCCAACCCCCAGGCGGAATTAATCGTCTCATGGGATGCGCCAGTGGTAAATCCGCCCTCACCTTCAAAAGCGAAAACTTTTACTTCAGGTGTGTTGGCCATTTTCAACGCCAAGGCTTCTCCAGCCGCTGCAGGAGAACCATGTCCACTGGGGCCCGTATTGAATTAAAAAAACAATGTTTTACCTTCCATCTCAGCATGACCCGGTAGGCCCCCATTATTCCGGAGGGTTAATAGGTCTTCCCAAACAAGTTGAAATTTTTCGCCTTTAAAATGCTGATATTTTGAATCACCTGTTTGGCGGTGTTTGATGCGCAAAGCTTCATTGAGCACAGCCAGTGTGGCATAAACAACAGGGTTTGCGTGGCCTGCTACCAAAACGTAACGATCGGCAAATCGTTTACCGGCTTCACGAATATCCCAACGCATAGCACCAGACAAAAGGGTGGTGACCATTCCGTGGACTTTCGATCGAGACCCTCCAGGGTGGCCGGACTGGCGCAGGTTTAGCATGATATCGATACATTGATCGATAAGGTCTTTGGTGACTTCCCAATGGGGATAAAATTGTTTTAACTCATTTGGAGATTTCATGATTTCACTAACTTTCCATTTAATAACGGTTTAAGGAAAGATCCTGTATATGATCCTTTTTGTTTTGATAAGTCTTCTGGCGTGCCTGAAAAAATGAGACGCCCCCCATCTTCGCCACCTTCGGGACCTAAATCCACAATCCAGTCGGCACTTTTGATCACATCCAAGTTATGTTCAATGACCACCACAGTGTTCCCTCGATCCACCAATCTTTGGAGGACGCCCAACAATAAACTTACATCTTCAAAATGGAGTCCTGTGGTGGGCTCATCCAAAATATAAAATGTCTTATCTTTGGATGCGCGAGATAGTTCTGACGCCAATTTTATACGTTGAGCCTCGCCGCCGGATAGGGTAGTGGCTTGCTGCCCCAATCGGATATAGCCCAAGCCCACATCGTTTAGGGTGACCATTTTTTTCATCACTTGGGGAATATTTTGGAAAAATTCTGTGGCTTCCTCCACGGACATATTCAAGACGTCCGCAATATTCTTTCCCTTATATTTTATTTCCAAGGTCTCTCGATTGTATCGCGCTCCTTTGCAAACCTCACAAGTGACATAAACATCTGGAAGAAAATTCATTTCAATTTTGATAATGCCATCACCCTCGCAGGATTCACAGCGGCCACCTTTCACATTAAATGAAAAACGTCCCGGTTTATATCCGCGAATTTTGGATTCAGGCAATTGAGCAAAGAGATCCCGAATGAATGTAAAGACGCCTGTATAAGTTGCCGGGTTGGAGCGGGGTGTTCTACCAATGGGTTTTTGATCAATTTCAATCACCTTGTCCAAATACTCTATCCCTTTGGATCCTTCATAGGGGAGTGGATAGGCTCGTGCATTATTCAATTCTTTCGACAAAATCGGAAATACAGTTTCATTCACAAGTGTACTTTTACCCGACCCGCTCACACCTGTAACCACCACCAATTTGCCTAACGGAAATGAAACTTCTATTTCTTTTAAATTATTGCCACGGGCACCAGTTACCGTCAACACCTTGCCATTACCACGTTGTCGAAATTTTGGTAATGGAATGGCTTTCTTCCCGGATAAATATTGGCCCGTTATAGAAGATTTGGATTTTAAAATATTTTTGGGCGTACCCGCATAAACCACTTTGCCCCCATGCTCTCCGGCACCGGGGCCAAGGTCAATAATTTGATCTGCTGATTCCATGGTTTCCTGGTCATGCTCTACCACCACAATGGAGTTCCCTAAATCGCGTAATTTTTTCAAGGAATTCAATAAGCGATTATTATCTCTGGGGTGCAAACCAATGGAAGGTTCATCTAAAATATAAAGGACCCCTACCAACTGACTTCCAATTTGGGTCGCCAAACGAATCCGCTGTGCTTCGCCGCCGGATAAGGTGGCAGCAGATCGATCTAATGTGAGATAATCTAATCCCACATCCATAAGAAAGCTGAGACGGTCTTGCACTTCTTTTAAAATTTGTTCTGCGATAGCGGTATCGGTTTTGCCAAGCTTAAGATCACCAAAAAATGTTTTAACATTTTTAATGGAGTAAGAAGATATTTCACCCAAACTTTTTTCGCCAATCGTCACGGCTCGGGATTCTTCCTTCAGTCTGGACCCGCTACACTCAGGGCATGGCCGCATACTCATAAACTGTTCAATCCAATCGCGGATATGGTTGGATTTTGTTTGTTTATAGCGCCGCATCAAATTGGGGATCGCCCCTTCCCATCCACCGGTATAAGTGCCACTCCATCGCTCTGAAGAATATTTCATTTTCAGTTTTTGATCACCTGTCCCTGTCAATAACATGCTGCGAATATCTCGATCTAACTTGCACCAAGGGGTAGTAAAGTTAAAATCATAATGCTTAGATAGGCTTTTTAATATACTGCCATACCAATTGCCTCGAGGTTGCTCGCCGAGGGGAACAACGGCCCCTTGAATAAGTGATTTTGTTTTGTCCGGCACCACCAATTCCGGATCAATCTCCATGTGTGACCCCAGTCCATCACAATGGGGACAGGCACCGTATGGAGAATTAAATGAAAACATCCGCGGAGATAATTCTTCCATGGATACTTCACAATGGGGGCAGGCAAAATGTTCGCTGAATAAATGATCCGTATTTGGTAATTCATGGACAATAGTCAATCCAGATCCAATTTTTAACGAAAGCTCCACCGATTCGGTCAATCGTTCTTTATAGTCATCTTCCAATACGAGGCGGTCTACTACCACTTCGATTGAATGTTTTTTATTTTTTTCTAATGTGAGTTTTTCATCTACCGAATGAATGGCCCCATCCACACGCACCCGAAGAAATCCTTCTTTACGCACTTCTTCAAATACACCTTTGTGTTGTCCTTTTCGACCTCGCACCACCGGTGCTAAAATGTAAATCCGCGCACCTTCACCGAATTTGACAATAGTATCCACAATCTGCTGTACCGTTTGCCGTTGAATGGGCCGATCACACTTCCAGCAATGGGGTTTGCCCACGTGTGCATATAGCAGTCTTAAATAATCATGGATTTCAGTTACGGTACCTACTGTCGATCTTGGATTTCGAGCAGTGGCTTTTTGTTCAATGGAAATGGCAGGGGACAGTCCTTCGATATAATCCATGTCTGGTTTTTCCATGAGGCCCAAAAATTGACGGGCATAAGAAGACAATGATTCCACATACCGGCGCTGCCCTTCAGCGTAAAGCGTATCAAAAGCAAGAGAGGATTTCCCTGATCCGGATAAACCGGTAATAACCACCAATTGGTTGCGGCCAATTTCCACATCAACATTCTTTAAATTGTGCTGACGTGCACCTTTAATTATAATCTTATCTGCTGGAGATGCCATGGTTTTTTATCTTTAATTCCGCATGAATTTTGGACGGCCATGAATTTACGACTGAAATAGGCCCGGTTCAAAAAACGATTTGCAGAAATTCTAATAAAAATTCTATGGCATTCTGCCCCACAATTCCATAATGTCTGCTATGAATTCGATTATAAATCATGTTCTCATTTCCATGCCCCACATGCAGGATCCTTTTTTCGGAAATTCAGTCGTCTTTATGTGTGAACATGACGCGAAAGGCGCCATGGGATTAATTGTAAATAAACCATTTCGCGATCCAGAACTCAAAGACACTTTTGACCAATTATTCGAATCGTCTGATAAAATCCTGCAATCCGTATCCCAAGTCTATTTTGGCGGACCGGTATTGGTAGAGCGGGGTATTTTACTCCACAGCAGCCAATTTCATTCGAATGATTCTATCAAGATATCGGATGAATTTTTTATATCCAGTCATAAAAAAACTCTCGATGAAATGAAGTCCCAAAATGGTGAACAATACAGTCGACTATTATTGGGGCATGCGGGGTGGTCCGAAGGGCAATTGGAGCGAGAGATTGAAAATGGTGACTGGCTGGTTCAGGAGACATCTCCGGACTTTATTTTTAAAATTCCCGTAGAACAAATGTGGGGGATGGCCATCCAATCTTTTGGGATTGATATTGCTGACTTCTCCACCACGGGTGGTCAAGCATAAAGAGTTCGTTTTAACGGTTTTCACCCGCCAACAACTTTAACTTAACTTTCACCGATGAAAAAATACGCCCCAGCCTTCGCTGTCATCATGGCGGCCATCCTTTGGAGTTTTGATGGTTTTATCCGTCAAAATCTTTTTACACTACCTTCATTCCTCATTATTACCATTGAGCATGTGATTGGTGCTATCTTATTTTTTCCATTCCTCTTAAAAGGATGGAAAGAAATATCTGCTCTGAGGCAGCGGGGATGGATATCCATATTGTGGATCAGTGTTTGCGGCGGCATTTTGGGTACATTTTTCTACACCAAGGCACTTAGCTATGTAAACTATATTGATCTCTCTGTGGTTGTGCTGCTTCAAAAATTTCAACCCATATTCGCCATTGCGTTGGCTGCGGTTATCCTGAAAGAGAAAATTACTAAACGGTTTTTGATCCTGGCCGGTATGGCCATAATTGGGGGATATTTTGTCACTTTCGGAGACAGCCCCATGGCAGAATGGGATGATAAAACCATTATCGCCGCACTCCTTGCATTGCTGGCCGCATTCAGTTGGGGGAGCTCCACTGTCCTTGGGAAACATGCATTAAAGCGACTATCCTTTAAGACGGTTACATCTCTGCGCCTTTCCGTTACAGGGGCCATTACATTGTTTGTGTTGATTTCAACGGGACAGTATGAAATGATCACAGAAATGACATTGGATCACTGGAAATATATCCTACTCATTGTCATCAGCACCGGGTCCCTTGCGTTATTCATTTATTATTATGGACTCAACCATTTGCCCGCATCTCATGTGACACTCTATGAGCTGTTTTGGCCTTTATCGGCAGTGGCCATGGATTGGTATATCCGCGGAAACATGATGTCCACCGTACAATGGATGGGCACCGCATTGTTACTCGGAGCCATTATCTTATTATCTCGTGACGACAGCCTTGGCCAGACTCAGTCAGAATAACCAGCGCAGAAACCTCCGCTTTAACATTCTCCACGAATTCTTTTTTGGATTTGGTATCGCCTTTAATGACGTTTCCACAATTCTGCCATTATTTATGACTTTGTTGGGCGCGCCTTTGGCTATCGCAGGATCTATGGCAGGGCTTTTGGCCATCCTTATGGCTGCACCACAATTGATCTCCGCGCTTCTTGCACGAAATACGGTAAACATTCGCGCTGCCACAGTAAAAGTGCATTTGACCGTGTTACCGCCTATTTTTACGGCTGGATTTGTTTTCGCATTTTTTGCACCCACGGGTCCAAGTGCATGGATATTTTATTACAGCTGTTTCATTTTTTACGCTTTGGGCATTGGATTTATCATTCCCATTTGGACCAATTTTTTAAAGCATGTTACCGATAGAAAAAATAGAGGGACATTTTTAGGAATTTCATTTATTGGGAATAGCATTGGTGGATTTATAGGCGGCATTATGGTTAAAAACCTATTGGGTAGCGCTCTCCCATTCCCTGCCAATTTTGGATGGGGGTTCATCATTTTGGGTATTGCGCTTATATTCAGTATCGCTGCCTATCTAGGGTTTAAGGTGAAGAATCCGGCCCACCATCCCAAAAAGAGAACCGTTTCGGATTTTATCACCGAAACCAAAACATTATTAAAGTCCAACCAAAATTTTAGACGATATATCTATAGTCGAATATTTTTAACCGCCCAGTTTCCCGCAATCAGTTTGTATGCGGTGTATGCCAGAGATCTTTTTCAATTTGATGTGAGTGAGGCAGGCTTTTTAACTGCCGCTCGCCTTGTTGCCTTTGGCCTTGGCAGTATTGTTGCCGGAAAAATCGGTGATCGAATCAGTCATAAATCAGCCATGGCTTTTTGTTTCTTATGCCACACGCTTGCCATGGGTACGGCGCTCACAGCTCAATCTATGTTTTGGGTGTATGGTATTTTTATCTTTTTGGGTATGGCTCAGGGCGCATTCATGCCAGCAGCCATGTCCTTGGTCTTTGATTTCGCAGGCGAAGATGGTGATAATAAAATGATCATGGCCTTGATTGATACCATTTTATGCCCCTTTATTTTGATTGCCATCACTTTGGGGGGATTACTGGCCGAAACGGTGAGTTTAACTTTTTTATTCCGCATATTAGGGATGGCTATGCTTACAGGATTCCTTATCATTATTTTCTTGGTGAGAAACCCTCACCAGGTACCAATCATAGATTCAAATCCGTAAATCTTTTGCTTGGAATTCTGACGGTACAAACCGCAATTTTACAGTCCTATAATGAAGTTTAGTCTTACCAAAACAGCCCTCATTCTTTCCATCGCATTCCTAGTGAGTGGATGCAAAGAAGATCCTCAACGCCATTTAAATTTGGGTAAATGGTATGCCCAAAAAGGATTGGTGGAAGAAGCGATCCTTGAATTTAAAGAAGTGACGCGATTATACCCTGAACCCCATAAGAATCTTGCCCGAGAAGATTATCAAGCGTTAAGTAAAGCCCATTATAATTTATCCCTCATGTATACGAAAAAAGGCTGGTGGGATTACGCATTAAAAGAGGCAGAAATCTGTTTTCAAATGCTGCCAACCAAAGACCATTACGATTTGGTCTCCCTTATAAAGCAAAGAGCCGAACTCGAAGAATCCGGCTCTTAATTCATTTGCAACGATTATCCATCGTTGCTCGTCTAATTAACCCTTAATACCTAAATAGATCCTGATCGGTGTTCACCGCCATCGCAATAGATGATGGAACAATTGATGAAATCCGCTTCTGGTTTTAACAGCATCGAAATGGTCCCCGCCACATCTTCTGGCGTGGTGGTCCGACGCATAGGATTTCTAGACTTGGTTCCCTCTACCCAATCTTCCCATCTTTCTGTAATTTTTGTCAGTGCACGGGTCGGTGTAACCCCGGCTTGAACCGCATTGGCAGTAATACCATATTGACCCAATTCCCAACCGATTTGGCGAATGATGGCTTCCATGGCTACTTTGGCCACACTCACAGGACCGTATCCTTCCATAGCGAGATAATTGCCTTCACTGGTGAGACCCATTACGCGGGATCCTTCGCCCAGTAATCCTTCTGCAAATAATTTTTGCGTCCAGTATAAAAGGGCATTCCCCATGACATGAACTGTCATATCCATTTGACGTTGAGTTACTGGTTTTTCCCCAAAGAAATTGGTGGTGGTTCCAAAAGCAATGGAATGCAATAAAAGCTTTACCGGCTCTCCACCCGTGATTTCTTTAATCTGAGGCAAAAATTTATCCATGGTTTCTTCAGCGGCAGCATTGGTGTTAAAGTAATGGCAGCGGCCATTGGTTATTTCATTCACTTCAGCGATGGTTTCTTTTGCTAGCTTTTTTGCTTCACCCCTATCGAAATGAAACGCAATAACGCCATAACCATCTTTTGCCAATCGCTTGGCTGTGGCAGCACCGTGACCGGTGGATCCGCCCAATAATAATACCCATTCAGACATTGTTTACTCCAAAATTGAAGTTAGAATTTAAAGAGATTGATCCATCAAAAAAATGAGATTGAAAACTTTGACGAATTAATTACTGAATTGAGGGTAAATTTGGAGCTTGTATAGGAGCAATAAATGTCGCGCAAAAATAGTTTTACAAAAGAAGATTTAATTAACAGTGGTTTAGGTAAACTTTTCGGGATGGATAAGGGCAAACTGCCTACGCCTCCCATGCTCATGATGGACCGTATTACACACATTTCTGAAGATGGTGGGAAATACGGTAAAGGTGAGGTTGTTGCTGAATTAGATGTAACGGATGACCTTTGGTTTTTCCACTGCCATTTTAAAGGTGATCCGGTCATGCCCGGGTGTCTGGGGTTAGACGGCATGTGGCAATTGGTGGGCTTTTTTCTCACTTGGCTCGGCGGCAATGGCCGTGGCCGTGCATTGGGCGTTGGAGATCTTAAATTCAAAGGGCAAGTGCGTCCCTATCATGAAAAGGTCACTTATAAAATTGATGTTAAAAAATTGCTCAAACGCGGTGAAAAATATATGATTTGGGCGGATGGCGAATTAAGCACTGGCATTGACCGCATTATTTATTTTGCTAAAAATCTGCAGGTTGGGTTGTTCGACAATCTTACCTATGATTTTGGTGGCGATCCTGCCCTGGATTCATTTTAAACAAATCTGTTTAAACGCAACTCAACAGTAATTAGGACTTTTTATGGCACTACGATGCGGCATCGTGGGGTTGCCTAACGTAGGTAAATCCACTATTTTTAATGCCCTCACGGCATCTTCCATTCCGGCAGAAAATTATCCATTCTGCACCATTGAACCCCACATGGGCATTGTGCCCCTACCCGATGATCGATTGGCCAAGCTAGAAAAAATATTTAATCCGGAAAAAGTGACCCCTGCTACGGTTGAATTCACTGATATCGCCGGATTGGTGCGCGGCGCAAGCAAAGGGGAAGGGCTAGGGAATCAATTTTTGAGTCAAATCCGTCAAGTCGCCGCTATCGTACATGTGGTTCGTTGTTTTGAAGATGATAATGTGGTCCACGTCGAAGGCAGGGTTGACCCGGTCAGGGATGCAGAACTAATCGAAACTGAATTACTACTTGCCGATTTGGATACATTAGAAAAAAGTGTGTATCGCCTCACTAAGTTGGCAAAAAAAGAAAAAGGTGCCCAAAAAGAATTGGATGTGGTTTCCCGATTAAAGACCCATTGCGACGCAGGGCATATGGCTCGAACCTTTAAAGCAGATGCAGAAGAGAGCGCCATTATCCGTACTCTATTTTTATTGACACGAAAACCCATTCTTTACGTAGCCAACGTGGATGAAGATGAAATTACCCATGATAAGCGGAACCCTTATGTGCAGGCCCTTTTTGATTTTGCAAGAAAAGAGAATAATTTAGCCATTCGGCTCTGTGGAAAAATTGAACAGGAGATTGCTATTCTGGACGATGAGGGAAAAGCCATGTTCTTGGAGGAATACAACCTCCCTGAACCGGGATTGAATAAACTAATTCATGCCGGGTTTAATCTCCTTGAGCTGGAGACCTATTTCACTGGGGGCCCGATTGAAGTCCGGGCTTGGACCATTAAACAAGGTGCCTCTGCGCCGGAAGCGGCAGGAGAGATTCATACCGATTTTCAAAAAGGCTTCATAAAAGCGGAAGTGATCAAATACGATGACCTGGTGCGTTTGGGTTCAGAAAAAAATGTAAAAGATGCAGGGTTGGCTCTCCTTCAGGGTAAAGAGTATACCGTCCAAGATGGGGACTGTATTTATTTTCATTTCAACGTATAGGTGACGACATGTGGTTCTTTATGATTTTATCCTACATTATGGTTGCCCTTTCAGGCATTGGTTTGGGCCTAGTTGGTCTAAATCATTATTTTGATTTTTGGGCACGGGATCACATTACCTTGGACCTTTTGGTCAGCATCATTTTTATTGCAGCACAAACCTTGGTTATGTTCTTTTTCGTGGGAACTGGTGTTAATGTTCGTGAGTACCTTGAATCACATCCTGAATTGGGGAAAGATTTATACCAACAAATGTTTGCCATCAAAAGAAAACTGTATCCACCCACCATGATGGTTACCATTTTATTTATGGCCATGGTGATTATAGATGGTGCCTACTTCATTGGGAAGGTTTCAGAATGGTGGTTCCATGGTTTATACCTTGGTACTGTTTTTTATTTTTATAAAGCCACGGCGGTTCAGCATGCTTCATTCAGAGAAAGCACTGAAATTGTTTTGGCCATGACAAAAACAGAACGGTCCGATTCTTAAAGGATTCCATTTGGGTTTAACATTAATTTCTCTACTGTTATGAAATACGCAATTGTAACAGTCATTTCTTTATTTCTCCTTTTCGGATGTACCGAAAAAGACCCAGGGTGGAAGAAAGGTCAGATTTATAAAGTCGAACCCTTAAATCAGCCAATCGGCTCTAACGCCCCCGGATTTACAGAAGTCAACCCCTCAGAAACAGGTGTTATTGCTGCCAATAAAATTGGCCAAAAAGAGGTTATGGAAAATCAGCATTTGATGCATGGTTCCGGCGTAGCGCTCGGGGATGTAAATGGGGACGGCTGGGTGGATATTTATATTCCTCGGATTCGGGAGGCGAACATACTTTATATCAATAAAGGCAATTGGAACTTTGAAGATCAAACTGCATCCGCAGGTGTGGCTTGTGAAAACCGTTATTCGACCGGCTCTACTTTTGCTGATGTAGATGGTGATCGAGATCTGGATCTTATTGTGACGGCCCTGGGTGGACCAAATAGTGTCTTTATCAACGATGGAAATGGCAAATTTAAGGAAAGAAAATTATCATCCTTTTTGGATCGCCCCGGAAGCACATCTTCTGCATTGGCCGATGTAGATAATGATGGAGACTTAGACCTATATATCACAAATTATAAACGCCTTGCCATGCGAGATTCGCTGCCACCACCTGTCATCAGCTTTGATAATACATTGATGGAAATCACCAACAACCGTTGGATTGTGATGCCGCCATTCAATCGGGAGTACGAAACTTCAGTAAATAATAATGTTTTATTTCGGTTCGAAATGGCAGAAGTCGATCAGTTTTACTTAAATGACGGTGAGGGTAATTTTGACCTCATTGATATGACAAGCAGTCATTTTACGGATGAGACCGGCGCCCCCATCCAAGACCATTTGCGCGATTGGGGATTAATGGCCCAATTCAGAGACATCAATAATGATTCTCACCCTGATATTTATATTTGTAATGATTTTGAAAGTCCTGACCGTGCTTGGATTAATAATGGGGACGGCACATTCAAAGCCATCTCGAAATTGGCTATTCGCCACACAAGTAATTCATCTATGGCTGTAGATTTCGCAGATCTGAATAAAGATGGGTATACTGATTTTTTTGTAACAGATATGATGAGTCAATCTCACATTATGAAAAAAACCCAAATGGGGACAATGGCTCCCACACCACTGTCTATCGGGGAAATTGATAATCGTCCACAATATATGCATAACACGATGTTTCTAAATCGAGGAGATCATACATTTAGTGAAATTGCTCAATTTAGTAATACATATGCTTCAGAATGGTCATGGGCCACCATGTTTATGGATGTTGATTTGGATGGTCATGAAGATATATTGATTACCACAGGCCACATGTATGATGTGCAGGACTCCGATGCCCTTGCGCGGCAAACGGATGCCCTCCAACGCATCAATTCTTTTGATGTGTATAAACGTATGATTTTTGACTTTCCCACATTGGAGCTGAAAAATGTTGCATTCAAAAATAAGGGTGGACTCAAGTTTGAAACAGTTTCCAATGGGTGGGGACTGGGTAACCAAAAAGATATTTCACATGGCATGGCCACTGCGGATCTAGATAATGACGGCGACTTGGATATTGTTATCAATCGCCTCAATCAAAATGTTGGGTTATTTAGAAACAATACAGATGCAAGCCGAATAGCTATCCGGTTGCGAGGCGAAGGGAATAATCCCCAAGCCATTGGTGCTAAAATTGTTGTAAAAGGCCATACAGCGGTTCAATCCCGAGAAGTGATTTCTGGAGGAAGATATCTTTCAGGAGATGATCCTTTGCAGGTTTTTGCTGCCGGAGATGAATTAATGTCCGTCGAAATTCAATGGCGAGACGGCACCCATACATTTTTGGATTCCTTAAAAGCCAACCATCTTTATACCATCCGACAAATCAACACGTTGCTGGCAACGGAGAGCGATGATTACGAGGCCACATTATTTACGGACAAAAGTGATCTATTAAACCACACCCATTACGAAGCGCCATTTGATGATTTTGCACAACAAAGTCTCCTGCCAAACCGATTCAGCCAGTTGGGCCCCGGTGTGGCATGGATGGATATGGATGAAGACGGAGATGAAGATTTATTTATTGCCGGTGGGCGTGGTGGCAAAATCGTCCATTATGAGAACAAAGATGGTTTGGCATTCTCTCCCATTTCAATTGAAGATAGTTTAACTCAAGATGCCACGACTATATTGAGCGGAATTGATGGGCAAGGCCATCGCGGACTCTTAACCGCAAAAACCAATCTTGAAAATGAAGATGGTTCACCCAGTATAATCAGCAATATGTCCTCTGCCGGCCAATCTCATCTGGAAAGTATTGCCCACATGGCCGGGCCTATGTCTCAGGCCGATATTGATGGAGATGGGGATCTAGATCTTTTTGTGGGTGGTCGCGTTATTCCCAATCAATATCCCAAACCTGCCTCATCCATTATCTATAGAAATGAAAATGGAAAATGGATCCCCGATATGAAACAGGGCACATTGTTTACGGATATTGGTCTTGTCTCCGGTTCGGTATTCAGCGATATTGATAATGACGGTGACCCCGATCTGATTTTGGCTTTGGAATGGGGCCCCATAACTGTGCTTCAAAATAATGATGGCCGTTTTAAAGATGTCACATCCAACATGGATTTGGCTCAATATAAAGGTTGGTGGAATGGTGTAGCTACTGGCGATTTTAATAATGATGGCCTTCTGGATATTGTGGCCACTAACTGGGGCATGAATACTAAATATCATCTTACTATCGATCATCCTCTTCAGGTTTACTTTGATGACTTTGACAATAATAATGTTTTAGATATTGTTGAAGCTCACTATGATGATGAATTCAATGACTTGGTACCAGAGCGTGGATTTTCATGTATGTCCAACGCCATGCCTTTTATTAGAGAAGAAAAACAAACATTCCTCAATTATGCTCAATCATCTCTTGGAGAGATTTTCGGGAACTCACTAAATACAGCTCCCTATCTTGAAGCCAATACCTTAGAAAGTATGGTCTTTATTAATAATGGCTCTGGATTTGATCCTGTCATATTACCAATTGAAGCACAAGTAACAACAGCAATGCATGCTGGTGTTGCAGATTTAAATGGAGATGGTCATGAAGATATATTCTTGAGCCAAAACTTTTTTGCGGTGCAAAACGAAACAGATCGAAATGACTCAGGCCGCGGCCTTGTCATTTTAGGCGATGGGAAAGGAGCGTTTAAATCATACCCCGGACATGAAAGCGGTATTCTAATATATGGGGAGCAACGGGGTGCAGCCTTCGCAGACTTTAATATGGATGGTAGAACGGATGTGGTTGTGACCCAAAATGGGGCTCAAACTAAACTATATCAAAACAATCAGGCAAAACCCGGACTTCGTGTTCGCCTTCGAGGGCCGCAAGACAACCCGTTTTCATTCGGGGCAAAAGTCAGTGTTCATTATAATGATGGCTCATATGGGCCCGTGAGAGAAATACAATCGGGGTCAGGGTATTGGTCTCAAAACTCACCAGTTCAAGTGATGGGTCTAAATGGAAATGCCACCCATATAAAAATAAAATGGCCCGATGGGTCTGAATCCACCGAGCCATTAAAAGGAAATAATTTAACCGTTACCTATAGCGGCAGTTAATCTGCCATTTTCCAGAAGGCGATACCGCCTGCCTGTTTTCCAATTTCTGCTATAGCAACCGGCTTGAGTGTTTTCAGATCGAATACCTCAACAGCGCCCGGCTCTTTACCAACACCCTCTACACTTACAAATGCATAGCGGCTGTCTGGTGAAATGGAAACACCGTGTGTGACTTTTCGTGTATTATTGAATTTGGCTATTTCTTTACCGGTAGATAAATCCCATACACCTGTTTTGGCTGCACTTTTATAGGTAATGACCAAGTATTTACCATCATTAGTTACTTCACAGTTGTAGGGACCTTTATCTGTTTTAAAGGTGCGAGTCACTGCCCATTTTTTAACATCCACCTCCACCACATTATGAGTCCCATTATTTACAACATATAAACGATCATCTTTTGGATGAGGATAGACCCAAGTTGGTTTTTCTGGGGGCATTTTATGATTCATTTTTGCCATAGAATCTTTTTTATTACTACCCATATTCATTTTACTATGATCCATCTTTTTCATATTATGACTCATGTGATTACTCATACTTTTCATCTTTGGCTCTGTGGAGAGAGTCCTTGTCACCTCCATTGACATTGCGTCAATTTCATATAGAGTACCTGACATCATGGCAACAGAGTAATGTTTTAACCCATTGTTAAGTAAGCGAGAACCGTGGGGCATGATTCCAGTTTCTACACGATCTATTTCTATCATTTCATCCGGGTCCACAATAGATACTGTACTAGATTCAGAGTGGCTGCCATGTAGATTGAAGTTCACGATGTATAGTAATCCTGTGGCATTCGATATTCCCATAGTGGCCGGAAACAAACCTAGTTCTACCCGATCTACCATTTCATCGGAACCGGTTTTGTATTTATAAAGGTGACCATAGGGCATCCCATGTGCCATGGATAAATACCAATATTCTCCATCGGGCGATACAGAAAGACCGTGAGGGCCTTCAATCTCCAGTGGCCATACCCCTACAGGAATCCGTTTTTCTACATGGGCCGTTTTCCCATCAAATCGGATTAGGGCCACTTCATCTTCAGATTCAGCGGCGACATAAAGATAATAATCTTTTGCCAATAGCCCACTCATGCCAATCGCAATAATGAGCATCAGATATATTATTCGTCTCATTTTTCCCCCTAGTTTGTGCCCATGGGTGCATCATCTTCTAATTTGATGGCCCATAAACCGTTGTTCATATCAGAAAAATAAATCAATCCTTTGTAAGGCATGGTCCCCCACACATTGGGACGGTTCGCCATAAAGCCATCTGGGTCGCTAGACATAAAAAAGGCAATCTCGCGCCCTTGGGCATAGATGTCACCCATGAGTTCACCGGAAATATCCACAATCCGAAGTCCGCCCTGATAATAGGAAGCCAAAAGGGTGTCTCCATGAACCCAGTGGTTATGAGAGCCCGCCTCCGGTACTTGATACACAGCTGTTTCTTTCGGATTTTTTGGATCGGTGAAATCTAAGAAATGGAATCCGCCAGCCATACCAAATTGGTTACCCCATTCATCTCCAGCAATGATATAAAACTTATCTGTGGACTGACTGATGAATGGAAAAGCAGCGTGGTTGTGTCCATTGGGGTCAGACATACCGCCTAACTTTACCGGGTTGCCGGGACTGCCTTGACCCGCCATGGCGAGGAAAGGATTAAACTGAAGTTTAGATCGATTGGCTTCATTGAATTTCACACCGCCCACATCAACTACATGGACACCGTCGGCCCAGTTGGATGAATAGGCCAGTCCATCTTTCACCCAAACATCATGTACGCCATGCCCCGGTGTATCTAATTCATACCGTCCAACACGGAATGGATTTGACGGATCTTCAATATTGATAATATCATATTTCCGGCCATTATTTACCGCATACACATGGTTGTCATAAATGAACACATTGTGCACACCGCCTGTCATATCATCGTTGAATTCATATGTGATTTTTACATCATATGGATCTTCAATATCCAAAATGACAAAACCATTTTTTCGGTTCGATGCCCCTTCTCTGGTAATAACGGCGACGCGACCATCCTCTGATACTTTCACATCGTTTACAGTTCTGGCATCCACAGTGACCGTATCGATAATATGCATTTTAGCCGGGTCAGTCACATCCCAAAAATAGGCTTCTCCGTTGGCTCCCCAAGTGCCCGTTGCTGCAAAATCTTTACCCACATGTTTGCCAATACCCGGCCATACCCAAAGATCTGATGTGTTGTAATCTTTTACGGTGCCATGACCAACTACGGTTATTTTTTTCTTTACATTTCTCGGCACAACCTTAACTGTCTTTCGGGCAGAATAACCACCAGACTGAGCCATTACTGTAAATATCCCGGCTGTTTCTGCTACAAATTTACCGTCTTGATTAATCAGGGCTGATGCGGGGAGACCGATACCATATTCAGCTTTTCCTGTATAAGAAAATACCACAGGCACATCTTCTACTGTGCGGCCAGAACGATTCATGGCTTTTGCCGAAAAAACCAACACATCCCCTGTGCGAATTTCATCTTTGTCTGCTGAAAGGGTCATCTTCCGTACTGGGTTTTTTAATGCTTTAATATTGACCGATTCACTAATTCCTTCAACAGAAGCGGTGAGTGTGGTTTTTCCAGATTTTTTCACCATCAGATTTTCAAAGCTATCAAATGTGGCCACATCATTATTACTTGAAGAAAGAGTTACTTTTTCAGTTCGCTTCAAATTGGCTTGGTCGAATACTTCCGTTGTGTATTTAACGGATGTACCTACATATACTTTGCTTGCAGGATCAATAAACGCGACACGGTCTAGCGGTGGCAACGGCACATGTATAGGGATTCCACCCATGACCCGATCTGATCGTTTTTCGGAAATGCTTCGAACTGCCAGACTCAATTTCCCTGGTTTATATACTTTAATGGTTACTGTTGCCACTCCGGTAGAATCGCTAATTCTTGGGCTTGATTCTAAGGTGCGGCGCGGGCGTCCATAAACATAGAATGGATTATTGGATAAATTCCCATCTCCATCTAGGAGTTTGATGTTTACCGTTCCGGTTTCACCAATATTGAGTGAAAGAGAATCGGGTTCAAATACAAACTGTAGTTTCTTTTCTTCTGGGGCATCCTGCGCTAAAGATAAGCTTATAGTTATCAGTACAATTGCAATTAATTTTTTCATTTTGTCCTCCAATGCTTATGGTGCATCTGATCCTTTATCTTCATCTTCCAGTTTTATGCACCACAATCCTGAATTCATGTCCGCAAAGAAAATGTAATCTTTGTATGGCTGAGCTCCCCAAACCATTGGTGCATTAGCAATTTTTCCATCCTTATGCGCAGATTGGAATACTGCAATTTCTCTGCCTTGTTTATATATATCGCCAAGTAGTTCACCTGAAATATCCACTACCCGAAGACCGCCTTGGTAGTTGCCTGCCAGCAGCATATCGCCAAAAATCCACAGGTTGTGAGATCCTGCTTCAGGCACCTGATATAGCGCATCCTCTCTGGGGTTATTTGGATCGGTGAAATTCAAAAAGTGGTATCCACCCCGCGGATTAGAAGGCTCGCCTCGAGTCGCCCGTACGCCCCACGGGAAAATCTCATCACCACCTACAATATAAAATTGGCCGGTTGATTCACTCACATAAGGAAATGCCGCATGGTTTCTACCGGTAGGATCACCCATTTCAGCCAGCTTAACCGGGTTGGATGGGCTCCCTTGTCCTGCCTTCGCTAAGAGTGGGTTGAACTGTGACTTAGATCGATCCGTTTCTTGAAGCTTTTTTGCACCAATATCTACGGCAACAACACCATCGCTCCAATTAGAAGAATAAGCAATCCCATCTTCTATCCAAACGTCATGAATACTGTGCCCGGGTGTATCCAATTCAAACACGCCGACCCGGAATGGGTTGTTTGGATCATCAATATTAATAATATCATATTTTCGTCCATTGTTTACCGCATAGACATGATTATCATAAATGAAAACATTGTGAACACCACCGGTCATATCATCGTTGAATTCTGCCGTTATCTTTACATTATAAGGATCGGTTACATCCAAAATAACAAAACCATTCTTTCGGTTAGAAGCGCCTTCTCTGCTAATTACGCCAACACGACCATCTTCCGAAATCTTTACATCATTTACAGTCCGGGCATCTACAGTAACCGTATCAATAATAATCATGCTATCCGGGTTGGTTACGTCCCAGAAATAAGCTTCCCCATTGGAACCCCAGGTGCCGGTGACTGCAAAATCTTTGCCTTCATGCTGATCCACGCCGGGCCAGACCCAAAGGTCGCTGGTGAGGACTTCTGAAATCAATCCGTGACCTACAAGGGATACTTTTTGTTTCACATCCCGCTCTACTACTTTAATTGTTTTCTGGGCAGAGTAACCACCTGAGGAAGCGGTTAAAGTATACAGCCCTGCTGTTTCTGCGACGAATCGGCCATCATCTGTAACCAGTCCGGAAGCGGGCAAACCAAATGTACCGTAGTCTGCTTGGCCAATATATGTGTAAGTAATAGGTGCATCATCCACAGAACGGCCGCCTCTGTTTAAAGCGTTTGCATTCAGGTGTAATACATCTCCGGTGCGGATTTCTTCAGTATCAACATTTAAAGTAACGTTTCGCACTGGATTTTTGACAACACGGATATTAAAGGATTCTGTCACATCACCCGCCATTGCAGAGATGGTGGTTTTCCCTTTTTTAAATGTTTCCAGATTTCCAAACATATCAAAATCTGCAACCCTTGGATTGCTTGAAACCAATTGGACATTTATTTCAGTTCGATTCAACCCCGCTTCATCCGTTACCGCTACAGATAATGGTGTGACCGTGCCCAAATATAGTTTGGATGGTGTTTGATTAAAGGTAACTTGACTAATAGGTGGATAGGGAACATTTACAACTATATTGTCCCGAATACGATCATCTCTTTTAACGGTGATGGTTTGTGTCCGCAACATCAGTCTGCCTGGCTTGTGGGCTTTTAATGTAACCGTTGCAACCCCCGTAGAGTCGCTAATCCGCGGAGAAACAGAAAGAGATTTTCTTGCCCCAAATACATAAAATGGGTTTTGGGCTAAATTCCCAGATTCATCCAATAGGCGGATGGTAATTTCTTTGCTCTCCCCCACGTTGATTTCAACTGAATCCATATCAAATTCAAAATGAAATTTGTCTTGTTGGCTCTCTTGGCCAAATACCATTG
This sequence comes from Fidelibacterota bacterium TCS55, assembly GCA_001577025.1. Taxonomy (GTDB): domain Bacteria; phylum Fidelibacterota; class Marinisomatia; order Marinisomatales; family TCS55; genus TCS55. Next base: position 26,653 of record LSCF01000022.1, read on the forward strand.
CAAATAGTAAAATAGGTGCGATAAGCTGGCGCATTGCATTCATAAGTAATTCCTCCTCTAATTCATACTTTGTAAAAATGCTGGTGAATATACATACGCATCCATTAAACTTGTCCGCTTAAAATCTCAATAAATTATGTCCGCCAAAAACTTAATCATTTTCAGTCTCTTTATCCTTTTCTTTGGCTGTAGAACAAAAAATGCTGAAATAAAAAGCCATAAAGGAATGATTCGAATCTTGGCAGATAAATCAGAATCGGTTAACCCGGAGACGAACATCTACGCCAACAAAAAACGCTTGGCTTGGCTCCAAAGTCAAATCCATGATGAACATATTTCAGCTGAAATTCAGCACCAAGCTATAATCGCAAGCGAAATGCTGAATGCAGGATTCACACGCCAAGCGGTGGAGGCCTACAATGACGTGATCAATACCATTGACTCCCTCGGCATAAAACCACCTCAGGAATTTATGATTGCCCTCCATGACCTTTTGGCCATTACCCATCTGCGGCTGGGTGAGGAAACCAACTGTCTTGACGGACACAACCCCGAATCCTGTATCATTCCCATTCGTGGGGCGGGGGTCCACAGGGATAAGTCCGGTGCTAAAGAGGCAATAAAAATCTACACTCAGCTCCTTAAGCAAAACCCTAATGAATACGTATACTGGTGGCTTTTGAATCTGG
>LSCF01000023.1 GCA_001577025.1 Fidelibacterota bacterium TCS55
ACCTTCTGTATACACCATGACGCCCAATAAAATGGTGGATCCAATGGCAAATACTGTCCAACCGATCACATTCATAATAAGAAAAACTCGAATGTCTCTATTTGGTGACATTTTAACGCGTTCCATATTGTTAATTACAGTAAACAGAAATCGAAGATAAAGGAAAATTCCCACGCAGACCACAACACCGGAGATTGCTGTACTCCAAGCCCAAAAATCATAATAGGTGGATTGCCTGAAATAGGGTAAAAATGAATGGGCGATAAATCGTAGGACTAAACCGCCAACCATCCAATGGTATATCCACTTAATAAATTTGGTAAATGACTGATTCACATGTGCAAGTCGAGACAAAAAGTGGATGGACACACCCATAATAAATAGCCCTGCCCACCCCATAAGTTGAAGGTATCCGTGGGTTTGGATATATGCATGAAACCCTGGTCCTAAGGGGAAATCAAATCCGATGGTAAAGGCAACATGGGTACCCATATTTATACCTGTATAGAATGCAATGAGGATCGCGGTCCGGATAAAAAGAGATGGAAAATCAGGATATAAATAATCTTTCATATTGTGAATTTAGCAATTGGCAACTATTTGTATTATCAATTGTTTTTAACCCTAACTTAAAAATTAAATTAATGGACAAAATTGGAGGTGAAATGAGGAAATATTGTTTCATAATTACTGCTTTTTGCTCGATACTATGGTCTCAGCATTATCAGGTTGACTTTCCACCAGATGAATTTCAAGAACGCTGGACACGTGTATTTGATCAGATCGGCGACGATGCGGTTGCGGTGGTTCAGGGGATTCCACTGACCAATGGATTCATCATGCCCAGACAATCCAATGCATTTTATTATTTATCCGGTATTGAATCTCCTCATGCTTATATACTTTTAGATGGGCGGGAGAAAAAAGTAACCCTATACATGCCTCCCAAAAATGAAAGATTAGAGCGTAGCGAAGGGAGAATTTTAAATGCAGATGATAAAGGACTCATTAAAAAACTGGTGGGTGTAGATGCAGTAAAATCGACAGAAGAAATGCGCGAAAATTTTCCACCAGACATGAAGCGATCCACAACCATTTACACCATGTTTACACCGGCTGAAGGACAGGGACAGAGCAGATATGAATTAGAAGTGGCGAATGCTTCCATCGCTTCAGATTCCTGGGATGGCCGTATCAGTAGAGAAGGGCGATTGGTACAGCTATTGAAATTGAGAAACCGTCATAATGAAGTAAAAGATCTGACCCCCATAATTGACAATTTGAGGAGTGTAAAAAGTCCTCGGGAAATTGCGCTGATACGACGAGCCTCCCAACTGGCAGGGCTGGGTATGATGGAAGCCATTAAAAGTACAGAACCCGGTGTCTGGGAATATCAATTGGATGGTGCGGCACGTTATGTATTCTTGATTAATGGTGCGCGTTTAGAAGCATATAGATCCATAACTGCCTCAGGGATAAAAAATATTAGTAATGGTCATTACTATAGAAATGATAGCCAATTGAAAAGTGGAGACCTGGTGTTGATGGATTATGCTCCGGACTTTAGGTATTATGTTAGTGATATTGGACGTATGTGGCCTGTGAATGGAACCTATGAACCATGGCAAAGGGAGTTACTCCAGATCATTTTGGAATATCGGAATGTAGTATTGGATATTATTCGTCCTGGGCTTACGACGGATGAAATACTGGATGAAGCCAGAGAGCGAATGAAACCCATTATGAAGGATTATAAATTTTCAAAGCAGATCTATAAAGAAGCGGCAGAAAAAATGGTCAGGACCGGTGGAGGTGTATTATCCCATCCTGTGGGTTTGGCTGTTCATGATGATGGCCCTTATCGCTATGGTCCTTTGAAAGTAGGTCACGTATTCTCCGTTGATCCCCAGATGTGGGTACCTAAAGAAAATCTATACCTTCGCTATGAGGACACGATTGTGGTTACTGAAAATGGAAATGAAAATTTCACTGATTTTTTACCCTCTGAATTGGACGATATTGAAGCCTTAACAAGACAAAAAGGAATCGTCCAGCAATTCCCGCCAAATAAAATGAAATGGAATTACAAATGAAGAAACAGTCAATCAAAAAAATAATTCATTGCAGCTTATTAATTGTAAGCACATCACTTCTAATAGGAGATGATGGATATAAGATGCCCCCGAAGGCGATTGCAGATTTGGTGGATGCACCCGTAACACCGCTTGTCAATGTGAGTCCTGACAAAAGCAAAATTCTCATAATGGAGCGGTCCAGTTTGCCTTCTATTAAAGAGTTATCCCAACCGGAATTGCGGTTGGCGGGCCTTCGTATTAACCCTATGACAAATGGACGGAGTAGAACCAGTTATTATATCGGATTAGCAATTCAGGATATTCAATCCGGAAAACAGAGAAAAGTGAAAGGGCTACCCAATAATGGACGCATTTCTAACGTAACCTGGGCACCAGATGGAAATCATATAGCCATGGCTGTTACCAAAGGCAATGAGTTAACATTGTATATTGCCAATGTGAGTTCAGGGAAGGCAAAACAATTATTAAAAACACCATTAAATGCCATTTATGGTTCTGCCTACTATTGGTTGTCTGATAGCAAAGGATTGTTGGCAAAAACTATTTTGAAGGGGAGGGGAAACCCACCTGAAAAACTAAACACTCCATCTGGGCCAGTCATTCAGGAAAATGCGGGCCAAAAATCTCCAGCGCGGACATATCAGGATCTCCTTACCAATGCTCATGATGAAGCACTCTTTGAATATTATATGCATGCACAGGTAGTTCATGTTTCACTAAAAGGGAAAACCAAAAAGATTGGACAATCTGGAATTATTCGTAGGGCAGAGCCATCGCCAGATGGAGAATATATTCTCATGGAAACCATCCATCGGCCCTTTTCATACTTGGTTCCAGTCTACCGATTTCCAACTCGGATTGAAATCATTAATAAAAATGGAAAACATGTACATACATTGAGAGATATGCCATTGGCTGAGTCAATCCCCATTGGCAGAGATGCCGTTATCGATGGCCCTCGATCTTTTGGTTGGCGGTCCGATGTGGGATCCACGATTTATTTTACCGAAGCATTGGATGGCGGTGATCCTAGAGTGGATGTATTATTTCAAGATGAAGTATTTACATTAAAGTCTCCATTTAATGGTTCTCCAAAATCCTTAATCAAATTGCCATTACGTTATAGTGGAATCCGTTGGGGAAATGAATCTGTTGCATTGGTTTCCGATCGAAAGTGGACGGAAAGAAGAACTACAACTTGGCGCGTGAATCCTGAAACGGGTAGATCAGAAAAAATAATCGATCGTTTATATGAAGATCGTTATAATGATCCTGGATCGCCTTTAACAGTATTAAATGAATATGGTCGAGCTGTTCTCCATATTCAAGACGGGGTTACTTTACTTATGTCTGGTATCGGCGCTTCACCTGAAGGGGATAAACCATTTTTAGATCAGTTCAATATGGATACGAAAGAGACCAAACGGCTGTGGCGGAGTGAGCCCCCATACTATGAACGCGTGGTTTCAATCATGGATAAAAAAGGAGAAGTGATTCTTACGAGTCGAGAAGCAAAAGATAAACCCGCTAACTATTATAGGCGGGACCTAAAAATCGGTAAAAAGGAGTCTGTTACTTCATTTTTACATCCCTATCCTCAAATGAAGGATGTTTATAAAGAAATGCTTACCTATAAGCGGGATGACGGTATAGATCTTTCTGCCACCTTATATTTGCCACCGGGACATCAGCCGGGAGATGGACCATTGCCCTTGTTGGTTTGGGCCTATCCAAGGGAATTTAAAACTGCTCAAGCAGCGTCACAGGTAGTGGGATCTCCTCACCGGTTCTCTCGAATCAGTCCCACTTCTCCCTTAATTATGCTGTCATATGGTTATGCAGTACTCTCAGGCGCCACCATGCCGATTATTGGAGAAGGATCAGAGGAACCCAATGACAATTATGTAAAACAGTTGGTGGCCAGCGCACAAGCGGCAGCAGATATTATGGTGGAAAGAAATATCACCACAAAAGATCAAATCGCCATTGGAGGACACTCCTATGGTGCATTCATGACAGCAAATTTGTTGACCCATTCTGATATTTTTCAAGCGGGAATTGCCAGAAGTGGTGCCTACAATCGTAGTTTGACACCATTTGGGTTTCAATCGGAACAACGTACATTCTGGGAAGCACCTGAAATTTATTTTGCCATGTCTCCTTTCATGCATGCCCATAAAATGAATGAACCAATTCTCCTTATCCATGGGGATGCTGATAATAACTCTGGTACTTTTCCGGTACAGAGCAAGCGTTACTACCATGCTTTAAAAGGACATGGAGCCACAGCCAAATTGGTGATGCTGCCACATGAAAGCCATGGGTATCGTGCCCGGGAATCGGTAATGCATATGTTATGGGAGACAGCGAATTGGCTCGATACTTATGTAAAGAAGGGAAGCAAGGAGTAAAATATGGCTAAACCAATAGATATGTCATTTGATACCAAAGTTATTCATGCTGGTGAGCCAGACTCCAAGATTGAAGGCGCAGTAAGTATTCCCATTTTTCAGAGTTCAACATTTGAATATGCCGGACAGACAGATTATAATGAGTTGAAATATATTCGACTTAACAATACGCCAAACCATATCGCGCTCCATAAGAAGTTGGCCGCACTAGAAGGGGCTGAAAAGGCATTGGTGACCTCTTCAGGAATGAGTGCCATCACAACAGCACTGCTTACATTTTTAAAGTCCGGCGATCACCTCTTAGCCCACAATACCCTTTATGGCGGTACAGCGGATTACGTGAAACATGATCTCCCAAAATATGGCATTGAGGTGGATTTTTTCAATGCAGGTAATCCCGGCGATTGGGCATCAAAGGTGCAACCAAATACCAAAGTGATCTATGTAGAAACCATAACGAACCCCCTTATTGATGTATTGGCATTGGATGAAGTGGTTACATTGGCCAAAGCACATGGTTTAATCTCAATGATTGATAATACATTTGCGAGCCCTGTTCTATTTTCACCCATTCAATTTGGGTTTGATATTTCACTCCATTCTGCCACCAAATATTTGAATGGCCATACAGACATTGTGGCAGGTGCCATCATTGGGAATGAACCACACATGGCAAAGATTACATCAACATTGAATCACTTGGGCGGATCTTTGGACCCTCACGCCTGCTATTTGATGCACAGGGGGATGAAGACGCTTTCGATCCGTATGGAACGCCAATGTAAAAATGCTATGGCCATCGCGAAGTTTTTAGATGGTCATCCAAAAGTGACCTCAGTGAATTTTCCTGGATTGGAATCCAATCCAAGCCATGAACATGCAAAAGCGTTTCTGTGCGGATTCGGTGCCATGGTCAGTTTTGAAGTTGAAGGTGGCGTGGCTGAAGCGGATATGGTGATGGGACGGCTTCAATATCCTATTTGTACTGCCAGTTTGGGTGGTGTGGAATCATTGGTCACCCGCCCGGTTCAGACTTCTCATTCATTGTTAAATGATGAAGAGTTGAGTAAAGCGGGTATTTCAAAATCGTTGATCCGCTATTCTGTTGGTATTGAATCTGGAGATGATCTGATTACGGACCTTAAACAAGCACTGGAGGGTTAAACCATGAAATATTTTCAATCTATTCTCATTCTATTCTTTATTTTAACAGGATGCGCTCAGTATGATGTAATTATTAGGAATGGAAATGTCTATGATGGTTCAGGTTCATCTCCACTAGTTGCAGATATAGCTATAAATGGAGATCAAATTGTTAAAATACAGTCTGAAATTTCTGGTCGAGGGAAAAAAGAAATAAATGCCAAAGGCATGGTGGTGAGCCCTGGCTTTATCAATATGCTAAGTTGGGCCACAACATCGCTCATTGCTGATGGTCGCTCTTTGAGCGATATCAAGCAAGGTGTGACGCTGGAGGTATTCGGCGAAGGCTGGTCAATGGGTCCCTTGAATGAAGAGATGAAGGCTCAAGAACGGGCAAACATGGATGAATTCAAATATGAAGTGGATTGGACTACATTGGGTGAATATTTAGAATCATTAGAAAAACGAGGTGTATCAACTAATATAGCATCATTTTTAGGAGCTACCACTTTACGAATCCATGAGATTGGCTTTGAAGATAGGCCACCGACAGAAGAAGAATTAAAAAATATGCAAGCATTGGTCAGAGAGGCCATGGAAGAAGGTGCTCTTGGGATAGGCTCCTCTTTGATTTATGCGCCTGCATTTTATTCTTCTACTGAAGAATTAATTGCACTCTGTAAAGTCGCATCGGAATATGACGGTATGTATATCTCCCATATGCGAAGTGAAAGCAACCAATTCTTAGAAGCACTGGATGAGTTACTTACCATTGCAAAAGAAGCAAATATCCGTGCGGAGGTTTATCATTTAAAAGCAGGTGGTAAACCTAATCACTACAAGATGGATCTAGCCATTGAAAAGATCAATAAAGCAAGAGAAAGTGGCTTGGACATCAGCACCGATATGTACACCTATATTGCTGGCGCCACAGGTTTAAATGCCCATATGCCGCCTTGGGTACAGGAGGGTGGATATGAGAAATGGGTTGAAAGGCTAAAGGATTCAACCATTCGAGAGAAAGTCAAAATTGAAATGACTCAGGATACAGATGAATGGGAAAACTTGGGTTATTTGGCCGGGCCTGATGGTGTACTTTTTTCAAATTTTCGTAATCCTGATCTCCGCAAATATATTGGAAAAACACTTCAGGATGTAGCTGATGAAGAAGGGAAACATTATGCGGATGTGGCCATGGACTTTGTCATTCAGGATGGCAGTCGTGTTGGTGTGGTTTATTTTCTCATGTCTGAAGAAAATGTGAAAAAACAGATTCAATTACCCTATATGAGTTTTGGTTCAGACGCAGGATCAATTGCACCGGAAGGTGAATTTTTAAAATCCAATCCTCACCCTCGGGCCTATGGCAATTTTGCAAGATTACTGGGGAAATATGTTCGAGATGAACAAGTGATCTCTCTTGAAAGTGCAATTCATAAATTGACCGGTCTTTCTGCAGATAAATTAAAAATCAGCAACAGAGGATACTTAAAGGAAGGTTATTTTGCCGACGTGGTGATTTTTGATCCGGAAATCATACAAGACCATGCCACATTTTCCGACCCTCATCAATTGTCAACCGGTGTTCATCATGTATTTGTCAATGGTGAGCAGGTATTAAAAGATGGTGAACATACGGGAGCTATGTCAGGTCGTGTGGTTAGGGGTCCCGGATATAAAAAATGAAATTTAATGCACCCTATCTGATTTTAATCGGTGGGGAAAAGGATCCTACCTATGCAAAAACTGGATATGGGCTTGTTCAGTGGCGTCGTGAACTGGTAGCCGGTCAATTACGATTCCCTGATTGTGAATTGGATTTAGGTGTACCGGATTTGTCAGTTATAGATGCAGCAAATCAAGGTGTGGGTAGCTTGGTGATTGGTACTGCCACCATTGGTGGTATTATTCCTGATGATTGGTGGACAGTTATAATTGAAGCAGTGGATCACGGCCTGGATATTATAAACGGTTTGCACACAAAATTAAAGGATAATCCAAAAATAAATGATCGCGCAAAAAGTTCTGGTTCTAGATTATTGGATATTCGTGTGCCTCCATCCAATATACCTGTTGGTTCAGGAAAAGAACGTTCTGGGCAACGATTATTAACGGTGGCAACTGACTGTGCCTGCGGTAAAAAGTATACAGCATTGTCAATGAATGATACTATGGGTCGAGCCGGTATTAATTCCACTTTTCGAGCTACAGGTCAAACTGGAATCATGATTTCAGGAGAGGGGATTCCAATAGATGCAGTTACCGCTGATTTTATTTCAGGCGCAGCAGAAATGCTCACCCCTGATAACGAGCCTAACCATTGGGATGTGATCGAAGGGCAGGGCTCTTTATTCCACCCAGGATATTCTGGGGTAAGTCTCGGACTGCTTAATGGATCACAGCCGGATGCCTTTATCGTATGTCATGATGCAACTCGAATGGTAATATCCGGATGGGAGCATTATTCTCTTCCTTCGGTCAAGGAATGTATTGATCTACATATTCAATTAGGTAGAATTACGAATCCAGATATAGCCTGTGTAGGTATTAGTTTAAATACCTCTGGATTATCTATGGATGAACGTGATTCATATTTAAATGCATTGAGGAAGGATACAAGTTTGCCTTGTGTTGATCCATTGATAGATGGATGTGACGACATTTTATTACATATGAAAAAAGTATTTTCATTTTAGTTCCATGAATAATTCATTTTTTCAAAAATATCTTTTACCCGGATTGATTTTTCAATTTCTGATTTTCGGTGGGGGATATGGGACTGGACGGGAACTGGTAGAATTTTTCTTGAACTCGGGTCCTTTGGCAGGGTTGGTTAATATGGCCATAGCCACCATAATCTGGAGTTCAGTCTTGGCTATCTGCTTTGAATTGGCAAGGCGAGGAAGGAGTTATGAATATCGATCCTTCCTTTATGACCTTTTGGGTAAGGGCTGGATAGGATATGAAATTTTGTATATGCTGGGAATGATTCTAGTCGTTTCAGTAATGGGATCTGCTGCAGGAGAGATTATAAATGATATGTTTGAAATTCCCAATATAACAGGAATTATAATTATGATGATTCTTGTAGGTGGTATTGTATTTTTTGGTTCAACTCTGATTGAAAAACTACTATCGTTCTGGTCGATCCTACTTTATTGTGTTTTTGCAGTTATGTTCTTCGCTGTTTTCTCAAAATTTGGCAATACGATTAGTGACAATTTTCAATATCAAACTAACGATTCCAGCTGGATGATGGGCGGAATCAAATATGCCGCCTATAATATTGGATTGGCGCCAGCTATATTATTTTGTGTCCGACATATTGAAACCAAAAAGGAAGCAATTATTTCAGGACTTATTGCTGGCGTTATGGGGATGATACCAGCACTATTGATGTTTGTGGCAATGCTGAGTCAATATCCAGATGTCCTTGAAGCAGCCGTACCTGTGAATACAGTGTTAAATCAATTGGGATGGGATAAATTTAAACTAATTTTTCAGATTGTTTTATTTGGGACCTTTATCGAAACAGGAGTAGGTTTGATTCACGGATTCAATGAAAGAATTGCCGTCGCCCATCAAGGATTAACAAACCAGTGGCGCACTGGCATTGCAATTTGTCTTTTGTTAGTATCAATCTTTTTAGCGAATGCGATTGGTCTTATTGGACTTATTGCAAAAGGTTATGGAGCCCTCACATGGGGTTACTGGATTGTTTTTGTTATTCCGATTTTAACAATTGGACTTAGGAAAGTTGTCAAAATATGAAATCCCTAATAAGTGATCTAAAATCATATGCTCAACAGGATTTTCCTGTACCTGAAATATCTTCCTATCTATCCACTTTTGAATTGCAGAAAAATGTATTGAATGAATATGTTCGTTTTAAAACAGAAAAATATGCACGCCATATTGTACACAAGGATAAAGATTTTGAAATATTGGTCGTCTGTTGGAATCCCGGACAAAATGCGCCTATACATGGGCATGAAGGTGAAAAATGCTGGATGCGCGTAGAATCAGGAGCTCTCCAGGTATGTAACTACAAGTTGGATTCTGTAGAGCCTCTAGCATTGTCAATGACCAATCTTATAAAGGGAGAGAGGGGGTATTTAGATGGTCCTGCAGACATTCATTCAGTTGAAAATGTATACAATGAGCCAGCAGTTAGTTTACATATCTATGCAAAACCCTTTTCTGAATGTGATATCTATTGTCTTGATTCGGGTAAGATTAAAAGGGTGGAACCGGCTTATGATTCCATGCACAAGGAGCCTTGTTAAGTTTGAATAAGAACCAGCTTTTTTGTAATGATATCAATTATTTTATACCATAAAATTGCTAAAGCAATATTGACAATAACATAGATGGGCCAGGGTCCGAAGGCCTTTTCAATCTCAAGGGTTGGATAGCGGAAGTCCAAAATATTTTGATCAAATACCATATTATAACCGGCAATAAACACAGCATAGCCAATCATATATTTTAAACTGGACATCATTGCATTTTCTGATAATCGATGTCCTGAATTCCGTATAAAATATATAGTCATAATAATGGGGATTGAGTGCTTTAAAATAAATCCAATAAATGCTACAGGGTTCGTTGCCATGGGCGGTGCAACAGGATTATTAAAAATAAATAGGGTAAGCAAACTGCCCGTCCAGCAAAAATAAAAAAACACATTAAATACAGTTTGATGAAATCTGAAGCATAATCCAATCCCCAACAGTACAGTAAAATTGCATAACCAAAAAATAAAATGGTAATTGTGGTTTAAATTATGAAATGTGGTGGTGACAAATGCAAAAATGCATAAAGTCAATTGAATCCATTTGGCATGGGGATTTTTTCGCCACACAACTGCGAAAGTCGCCACTGAAATAATGATGGCCAAAAGTACAGGACTAAATTTTGTAATCATTTTCTCGAATCCAATATAATGGCTTTTTATATTTCAATTAATAGGTAATTTTATGGGTCGCCAGTGACTTCTATTCATATAGTTAGAGGATATATTAATGCAAAAGCCCCTTCGGATCGGTTTATTTGGTTTTGGCCGTATTGGTCGAAATATCTTTCGAATCGGTTATAAAGATCCACAATTTCAATTCGTCGCCATCAGTGATTTAGGTGATGTTGAAGCTATGCATTATTTATTAATGCGTGATTCAATCCATGGCGTCATGGAAGACGAAATCACTTTGGACGGAAATTACCTGAAGTATAACGGTCATTCAGTTCGACTGTTGGCAGGCGGTACACCCGGAACCATTCCCTGGGATGCCTTTGATGTGGATGTGGTAATTGATTCCACAGGTGCCTATCGTCATCGAGATGAACTGCAACTCCACATTGATGCGGGTGCAGGTCGGGTATTGGTTTCTAAACCACCCATTGAGGAAGTCGATCGATTAGTCATCAAAGGATTGAATGACGGTGAGATTCATAAAGATGATAAAATTATATCGACCACTTCTGCCACCACCCAGGTATTGGCATTGATGCTAAAAGTGCTGGATGATGCATTTGGTGTGAAAGAAGCCATGATGACCACAGTTCATGCATATACATCTGATCAGCCATTGGCAGATGCAGCGCGTTCAGATCTTCGTCGTAGTCGATCTGCTGTTGAAAATATTATTCCCAATGAAACGTGGGCACCGGAATATGTCTCCCAGCTTATGCCTCAGTTCAAAAATAAGCTTGTAGGGATGGCTATGAATGTTCCCGTAGCCAATGGCTCTTGCATTGACCTTTCTACCGAAATGAACAATATGCCATCCATTGATGAAGTGAACGCAGCTTTTAAAGCGGCCAGTGAAAACGGTTTAAGGGATATTATTGGATATACAGAAGATCCAATTGTTTCAAGCGACGCTATCGCCAGTGGAGATACAATGGTATTTGACAGTAAGGCCACAATGATTGCTTCAGGAAAATTATTGAAAACTATTGCATGGTTTGACAATGGCTGGGGCTTTGCCAATCGTATTTTAGAATTAGCCGATGCCTATGCATCCTTGGGAGAATCATAAGATGAGAGTTGCAATTAATGGGTTTGGGCGCATTGGCCGATCTGTATTTAGAATATTGAATAGCCGAAAAGATGTTTCGGTTGTGGCCATCAATGATATTGCTGATAATGCAGCCATGGCGTACCTGTTAAAATATGATACAGTTATGGGTCGTTTTGAAGATACAGTATCATTGAATGGTGATATAATGGCAACATCTAAAAATGAGATCAAACTGGTGGCAGAACGGGATCCATCCCATTTGCCATGGGCAGATTTAGATGTGGATGTGGTGATTGAAGCTACAGGTATATTTAGAGAAAAATCGCAATTGCAACAGCATGTGGATGCTGGAGCTAAACGTGTGATTCTAACGGTACCATCTAAGGATGAAATTGACTTCACCTTAGTGATTGGTGTAAATGATGACGAGTTAACGGCTGATCATAAAATTGTGTCCAATGCCAGTTGTACGACCAATTGTTTGGCACCCATGGCTAAAATTTTGAATGATGCATTCAGAATTGAGTATGGGGTGATTAATACAATCCATGCCTATACCAATGATCAGCGTTTGGCAGATGTGCCTCACTCGGACTGGCGCCGAAGCCGAGCTGCGGCTGAAAATATTATTCCCACCACTACCGGTGCTGCACGGGCCGTGGGTAAGGTATTGCCGGAATTAAACGGAAAACTAGATGGCATCGCCATGCGTGTGCCTGTTCCTGATGGCTCCGTCGTAGATAGTGTTTTTCGATTGGGCACGGATGTAACCGTTGAGGACATCAATGAGGCGGTGCTGGATGCATCCAAAAGCGATAGAATGAGAAGTGTGGTTGAATATTCTACACTACCAGTTGTTTCCACGGATATTATCGGCAACCCCCATTCTTCTATCTTTGATGCACCGTTTACCAAGGTCATTGAAGGCAGTTTGGTAAAAACCCTTAATTGGTACGACAATGAATGGGGTTATTCCAACCGAGTGGCCGATTTGGTGGATATCCTGAGCCGGTTTAATTAATTTTAATTGTAGAGGCGCGATTAATCGCGTCTCTAGTTTACGATTTATATTTCCTGTAAATGAATAAAATGATAATTCCTGCCAAATTAGGAAACCAGATTTCCGGTCTGCTCCATGGAATCCCATCAAAAGAAAAATCAGTTAATGGATACAACAGCTTTGTTGGAAAAAATTCCTTCGTGTGAAAGGGAAAATCCAATAGGATATGAAATGGCCAAGCCCACATGGCAAAGGCGATATCCTTTCGATATCGATTCACAATCCAAATACATAAAAATGCGCTCACAAAACTGTGGGAAATATCATAATTGATGAAAACCCACCACGGGATAGTATCTAATGAGGGAGGCCCGCCACCCAGTTGAAAATTGCCGGAAAGAATCCGCACGGTTAATAGGATGCCGAAAGAAAATAAATCGGGCATGGCACCAAAGAATAGAGCTAACCATGGTCGCCCACGATAACCAAATAATCCTCTGCCCCAAAGTGCGTGACTAAATGTATCCATAAAATTAATATGTAGGAGCACGGCAAGCCGTGGGGCTACGATAATTCATTTATATCCTTATATAATTCTAAGGACTCTGGATTCGCCAATGCATCCTTATTTGTCACATCTTCACCCTGGATGATCTTCTTTACAGCAATTTCCACTTTCTTCCCGTTGATGGTGTAGGGGATATCGTTTGTTTCAAGAACAATAGCAGGCACATGTCGAGGTGAACAGTTGGTTCGGATAGCCGTTTTAACCTCGGCAATTAATTCTTTCGACAAGCTTTCATCTTCATTCATTTTTATAAATAGGATTACCCGTTCATCGCCATCTATAGGTTGCCCAATGACCAAGCTATCGGCCACTACGTCAAATCCTTCTACCACGCTATATATTTCAGCCGTCCCAATCCGCACTCCGCCGGGATTTAAAGTTGCATCACTGCGCCCGAAAATGGTAACACCACCATGTTCATTCACTTCAATAAAATCCCCATGGTGCCAAATACCGTTAAATTCATCAAAATAGGCATTGTGATATTTTTCTCCATCCGAATCATTCCAAAAATATATGGGCATTGAGGGGAAGGCCTTTCGGCATACCAGTTCGCCTTTTTTATTTTCTAAAGCATTCCCTTTAAAATCAAATGCGGCTACATCCATGCCTAGTCCAAGACATTGCAGTTCACCGCGATAAACAGGAAGGGTAGGGTTCCCACCTGCAAAGCAGGAAATAATATCAGTACCTCCGGAGATTGAGGCCAGTTGCACATTTGATTTAATATGGTCATAAACGTAGTCAAAACTTTCCGCCATCAAAGGCGACCCTGTTGAAAAAATAGTCCGCATGGTGGAAAGGGAATGGGAATCCTTTGGCAAAAGACCCTCCTGTTTGCAGGCATCGATGAATTTTGCAGAGGTACCGAAATGGGTAATCCCCAGTTCATCTACCATATCCCACATGGCATTAGGTGAAGGGTGGAAGGGGTTGCCGTCATAGAGGACAATAGTGGCGCCGATGGCCAAATTGCTCACGAGCCAATTCCACATCATCCACCCGCAAGTTGTGAAATAAAATACCGTATCATCCATGCTGACATTGCCGTGGAGGCGCAGTTCTTTTAGGTGCTGAAGCAATGTACCTCCGGCGCCGTGGACAATGGATTTGGGTAGTCCCGTTGTGCCGCTGGAATACATAATATAAAGAGGATGGTCAAATGGGAGTTGTTCAAATTCAAGGGTGTTGGGACTTTCATCTATAAATTCATTCCAAATAATACCATTATTTACGGATGAAATGTTTGGATCAGGTTTGGTGTAGGGCGTAATGACTACCCTTTCGATTGTGGGAAGCTCAACTAAAATGCTTTTGAGTTTTTGGAGGGAATCGAAAGGTTTACCATTGTAAAAGTAGCCATCGGCGGCAAAGATAACTTTTGGTTCAATCTGCGTGAATCGATCCAATACGCCTTTAATACCGAAGTCTGGAGAGGAGGATGACCAAATGGCACCAATTGATGTAGTAGCCAGCATGGCAATTATTGTTTCGGGCATATTGGGCATAAATCCCACCACACGATCTCCTTTTTGAACACCCATTTTTCTTAAAGCGGAAGCCAGATTCTCTACTTCAGAAAAAAGTTCAATATAAGAAAGGGTACGAACCGGCTGACCCTCGCCTTTGAATTGAATGGCCGGTTTGTCCGATCGAATTCTCAATAAATTTTCAGCAAAATTGAATTGAGCACCTTCAAACCATCTGGCCCCTGGCATTTTAGTCTCATCATCCACCACTTGGGTATAGTCGGAAGAAAATTCGATGGACATGAATCCCCAGATGGCTTTCCAAAAATCGGTAACATGGGTTACGGACCATTGATGTAACTCATGATAATCATTTAAAGACAGATTGAAACGGGCGTTGACCTGTTTTCGAAAGGCGTCCATTTGGGACGCCTCGATTTGATCTTGTGTGGGTGTCCAGAGAATTTGATTCATTTTATATGACCAATTTGAAGGGGGTATTTTATCCTAATTTTATATTAATTTCCATACAAGTTAAATTTAAAATTTGGTATTCGAATGTTAGCCGGCCTAACAAAATTGGGAAAAGATTCCAACGATTATAATAAAAATAAAGTAGGTGATTATTCAGAAGCGCGAATTAAATCAGTTGGATTTACCTTCTCTATGGATTACAACCTCACGAAATAGGAAAAATAAATGTTAATCAAAGCAATAACAGCTGCGACCATTTCAACAATTTCGCTTCTTGGAATTTCCAGGTTTACTGATAAATGGACCTCTCGATTCCATTTTACGATTCATTATCTATTGAAATGTATAATTTGGTTAATTTGTTATACTCTCATCCTTTTTATTTTGGGAGTAAATATTTTGGAACGAATAATTATGGTACTTGGATAGTTGCTAAAATTTTAAAGGAAACTTTTATGAAATCCATTTTATTATTATTGCTCTCTGGTTCATTGCTAGTGGGAAATCCATACAAAAAAGATGTGGTATCACTTGATGCGATCATATCCGCACTTTATGAAGTCATCTCCGGAGAAAAAGGTGAGGCGAGAGATTGGGATCGGTTTCGTTTTTTATTCCACGAATCGGGAACACTTAGATCGGTGGGTAAAACCAAAGAGGGGATTGTGGATACCCGGGCCATGACACCAGATGATTATATCAACCGGGCTGAACCTTACTTGGTGGGGAACGGGTTTTTTGAAAGGGAGATCGGCCGGCGCATAGAAACATATCGCCATGTAACCCATGTGTTCTCTACTTATGACAGCCGGAATTCAGCTTCCGATAAAAAGCCTTTTGCACGGGGTATTAACAGCATTCAATTAATGTATGATAATGATCGATGGTGGATTATCAGTATTCTATGGAACGGGGAAACTGAAAGTGATCCATTACCTCAAAAATATTTGAGATTTAAGAAATAAAAAAGGCCCCAGCTGGGGCCTTTTTTATTGATCTATTTTGTGTGGTTCTATCGTTCTACATTCATTTCTGATGGGATAACCATCACTGCCGGAACACCCGCATCACTCACTAAATTATTGAATTTAAACAAATCATCCGTCAGCACTTTGTCTAGTTTTTTGTAGTGGACTTCTGCTTTGTCAACTAGGTCATTTAAGACATCGTAAGATTGAGCCGTGGGTCGTGCATCCACGCTGGATACAACACGAACCAATGCAGCAATTTTATTATCCAATTTGATAGGATAATTCAATGGATCCTGCCCCGATTTGGATTTCACCTGAATCAGTTCTTCTTCAATTCCGGTGAGTGATTTTACCAATGCTTTCCCTGCGTCGGTCAACTGGTCATTTTTAAATCCGGAATCTTTCATCAACCCGGTTAGGGTGTTCACCTGTTTTTTAATACTCCGAATGGTCAGGATCTTTTCATTGATCTCTGTGGTGCGATTTCGAATATCCATGAGAAGGTCAAATTGATCATTGAAATCTGATTGGGTTGTATTGATTCGAGGGTCCTTCAAAATTTTGAAAGACTGGGTTTGGCTTTTTCCATTCACCTTCATCCGTACTTTATAATCTCCGGGAACGGCCTTGGGTCCGATATGAGAGCCACCCCACATGACTGCACCAGGAACCTTCTTTGCATCGGGATAACGCATATTCCAAACAAATCGATTCATCCCTTTTTTTACAGCAGCAACTGGTCCCGGTTTTTCTTATCTTTTTTATGCGTATATGTCTTAATGACTTCTCCATTTGGTTCCATGAATTCCAAACTGAATTCATCATCCTCACCAACTTCCTCATCCAGATAATAAAACGTCATCACTCCATTAGGAGGGTTTTTCCCCCAAGTTGGGCTGGGACCGCCCCAACCACCACCACCGGGTAGTCTGTATGTATCTCTGGGTTTATACAGATGGGACTCAGATTTGGCAATTTTATCCGATAATTGATGGAGGGGTGTGAGATCATCCATAATCCAGAACGATCGACCTTGTGTGCCTACTACTAAATCATTTTCTTTCACGGCCAAATCTGTAATAGGAACAATTGGCAGGTTCAATTGAAATGATTGCCAGTTTTTTCCATCATCAAAAGAAATATACATGCCGGTTTCAGTTCCGGCATATAGCAATCCTTTTTTACCTGGATCTTCCCGAATGACACGTGTGAATGCATCATTTGGAATACCTCTTGATATCAATTTCCAGGATTTACCATAATTACTGGTTTTATAAAGATAGGGTTTGAAATCATCCAGCTTATATCGAGTCACAGCCATATAAGCAGTGGCAGGATCATGAGGAGATTGATCAATGGAATTCACCATACCCCATTCAGGCATATTTTTTGGGGTGATGTCTGACCAAGTTTTTCCACCATTTTTTGTAATATGAACCCGACCATCATCGGTACCGATCCAAATTACACCTTTTTCATGTGTCGAAGGTGTAATGATAAAAACGGTACAGTAATATTCAACGCCAGTATCATCTTTGGTGATGGGGCCGCCCGACTCATCCTGCATTGAAACGGTATTGGTGGATAAATCAGGACTAATGACTTCCCAACTCTCGCCTTCATCTGTGGATCGATGCAAATGTTGAGATCCCACGTACAGCACATCCGAATCAAATGGGTCAAACTCGATGGGGAAATTCCACTGAAAGCGAAATTTCATATCTTTTACACCATGCCCCATGGGATTATCCGGATACACGGTGATATTTCTTCGTTCGCCAGTGGTATGGTCATACCGGGTTAAAAATCCGCTATAAGAACCTGCGTAAACAATATTGGGATTTTCCGGGTGAGGCGCAACGTGTGCACTCTCGCCACCGCCAACCGCATGGAAGTCACGTTCAGTGATACCACCACCCATTGTTCTTGATGCAATCGAAACCGTACTGTTATCCTGTTGCCCTGCATAAACACGGTAAGGAAATTGATTATCCACATCTACCCGATAAAACTGGGCTGTGGGTTGATTGTGATATGTGCTCCATGTGGCACCTGCATCAAAGGAGACTTGGCCGCCCCCATCATCCGCAATGACCAAATGATCCGCATCCATAGGGTCAATCCATAAATCGTGATGGTCGCCGTGGGGTGTGCGAATCCGGCTGAAGGTTTTACCTCCGTCTTTCGAACGCCAGAATGAAACATTTAATACATAGACCAAATCTTCATTTTCAGTGTCCGCATAGACCCGTGTATAGTACCACGCACGCTGACGGAGATTATTGTCGGTACTGGTTTTGATCCAGGTTTCGCCACCATCGTCGGACCGAAATAGGCCGCCTTTACGGCTTTCAATCATGGCCCACATACGATCGGAATTCAATGGAGATATAGTAACACCTATGATGCCTACTAACCCTTCCGGTAATCCTTTGTTTCGCGTAATCTCAGTCCATGTATCGCCCCCATCAGTGGACTTCCAAAGTCCAGACCCTTCACCGCCACTTTCGAGACTATAAGGTGTCCGCTTAACTCGCCATGTAGATGCAAAAATAATGCGCGGATTATTCGGATCTAAAATGAGATCGCATGCGCCCACTTCATCATTGATATAGAGAACTTTTTCCCAGGATTCACCGCCATCTTTACTGCGGAAAACGCCCCGTTCTTCATTAGGGCCAAACAGGTGCCCAAGCGCCGCCACATAGACCAGATCCGGATTTCTGGGATGAACACGAATCCGAGGAATTCGTCGAGAATCTTTGAGTCCCATATGCTTCCATGTTTTTCCCGCATCGGTGGATTTCCAAACACCATTACCGTGGGAAACATTCCCTCGAACGGTCACTTCGCCACCGCCAACATAAATGACATTGGGATCCCATTCACTGACCGTTACGGCGCCAATGGAACCACCAAAATATCCATCGGAAATATTATTCCAGGTTTGGCCGCCATTTTTGGTTTGCCATACGCCACCACCTGTTGCACCAAAGTAGGCCAGCATTTTATTCCCGGGGACGCCCGTCGAAGCGGCAGACCGCCCACCACGAAAAGGACCGATATTCCGGTACTCTAATGCTTTATATAATTCCTCGTCAAATTGTTCTTTCGCACCCAAAATGGATAGGCTTATTATTGCGAAAAAAATAAAACGAGAGTATGATTTACGTGTATGCATAGAACCTCCTTCAAGCATATTTTGTAATAAGTAGGAGTGAATTGTAGTGATGAAATATGTTTTTCTGCAAGGGATTAAATAAAATCAATTATAATTTTGGAGTTCAAAACATTCAATAATATCCGGAATTAGAACCAACATTTTTTGGATAAAGATTTCAATATTAATCATTAAAAGTCATTTTATATGAAAATTGCATTTCTAACTGCAGGGGGAATCGCACCATGCCTTTCTGCTTCCATCGGTGCCCTTATTGAAGCATATAATGAATCGGCTCCGAAGGCTGAACTCATGGGATATCTTAATGGTTATCAGGGAATGCTTCTTGGCAAATCCATAGCCATTCCTCCATCGGTTCGAGAAAAAACAGATATCCTCTATGAATACGGTGGCAGTCCCATTGGTAACAGTCGCGTTAAACTAACCAATGTTAAAGATTGTGTAAAGCGAGGTTATGTAAAAGAAGGGGAAGACCCTCTAAAACTTGCTGCAGATCAATTGGTAAAAGATGGAGTAAATATTCTTCATACTATCGGCGGTGATGATACCAATACAATGGCAGCCCAACTTTCCTTTTACCTCAAAGAGAATGATTATGACCTTACAGTAGTAGGTCTTCCCAAGACTGTAGATAATGATATATTCCCCATCACCCAAACTTTAGGTGCATGGACAGCCGCAGAACAAGGGGCAGTCTTTTTTGAAAATATTGCCAATGAAAATACCACCAGCCACCGCCAGTTAATTATTCATGAAGTCATGGGTCGGAATTGCGGATGGCTCACAGCTTATACAGCCAAAGTGTATCATGACCGCTTGAAGCAACGGAACTTTCTCCCGGAAATATTAATCGATCAACCCCGTTGGGATGTGGATGCAGTATACATCCCTGAAATGGATATGGATTTTGAAGCTGAATGTGCGCGATTGAAATCATTGATGGATGAAAAAGATTCAGTCAATATTTTCTTGAGTGAAGGTGCCGGAACAGATGCGATTATAAAAGAGATGGAAGCGTCCGGGGAACAAGTAGAACGGGATGCTTTTGGTCATGTGGCATTGGATACACTGAACCCCGGCCAGTGGTTTGCTAAACAGTTTACGGATCGATTGGGTGCGGAAAAAACGCTGGTCCAAAAAAGTGGATATTTCGGTCGAAGTGCTGCCCCAAACCAACAGGATTTAGAATTAATTAAAGCATCAGGAAAACTGGGTGTCTCAATGGCACTTCAAAGCCGAAGCGGTGTCATCGGCCTTGATGATGACAAAGGCAGCGAATTGAGTCTAATAGATTTTAAAAGAATCAAAGGCGGTAAACCATTTGATTATACCGTGAATTGGTTTAATACATTGATGGCCGAAATCGGTCAATAAAAAAAGGAAATAATACAAATGAGTTTGAATCTAAATAGTTTAGAAGCAGTTGCTGAAGCCATGGTTGCACCTGGGAAAGGTATCTTGGCTGCGGATGAAAGCACAGGAACCATCGGCAATCGGCTAGCCCAAATCGATGCGGAAAGTACTTTTGAATCCCGAAATGCATATCGTGACCTGCTCTTCAGTGCGGAAGGGATGGAGAATTATATTAGCGGTGTCATCATGTATGATGAGACACTACGTCAATCTTCACTGGCCGAAGGAACTCCCTATCCTGAATATTTAGCAGCCAAAGGTGTCATCCCCGGGATTAAAGTAGATGCGGGTGCTCATGATCTATCTGGTTCAGAAGGTGAAAAAATAACATCGGGTCTAGATGGTTTGGATGATCGGTTGACAGAATACCGTCAAATGGGTGCACGGTTTGCCAAATGGCGCGCCGTCATCAATATTACGGAAGATAATCCCAGTGGATATTGCATCAGCACTAATGCCCATGCCCTAGCTCGATATGCAGCATTATGCCAGGCCAATGATATTGTACCCATCGTTGAACCAGAAATCCTCATGGATGGTACGCATGACATTGATGATAGCTTTGTGGTGACAGAAGAAGTCCTTCACACCGTATTCTTTGAGCTTTATTCTCAGGGTGTTCAATATGAACAAATGGTCTTGAAGCCCAATATGGTTCTTACCGGTTATGATGCATCTGACCGTGCCGGTGTGAATGAAGTGGCAGAGGCGACGCTACAATGCTTCTTTCGAACGGTCCCTGCAGCTGTACCGGGAATTGCATTTTTATCTGGTGGACAGAGTGATGAAGATGCTACTGCCCATCTCAATCGAATGAACCAGATTTTGGGTGATAACAAGCCCTGGAATTTATCATTCTCTTATGGAAGGGCACTTCAACAGCCTGCATTGAAAGCATGGGGCGGGAAAGATGAAAATGTTTCGGCTGCTCAGGAAGCCTTCCTAAAAAGGGCAAAATTGAATAGCCTCGCAACGAAGGGCGAATATTCAGAAGATATGGAATAATGTAGAGACGCATTGCGATGCGTCTCTAAAAATATATTTTATAATTCGTTCGTCAAGCAGTGAATAGCTCCGCCGCTGAGACGAAACTGGGTGGTGGGGACAGTAATATGCATAACGCCCAATTCTTTTAACAAGGGCGCTACTTTGTTTGAGCGAAATCGAGTGGGCCCCACCAAATAGCCGGGAAGCGGTTGGCAGTTCACTGCAAATTCACCCAATTCATCTGCCGTACCAATGGCATCCTCCGGTGGCACTTCCACCAATTCAATATGTTTTCTTTTGGCAAATTGACGCAAGTTTTCGGCTGAATCTTTTTCCATAAGAGAGGTACATCCAATAACAGCCACCAATTTATTGTCTTTATTGATTACAGGTGTGAAAAGGGTATCCAAGTGGAAGGCGTTGGATTTCATAATGACCAATTCATCCACATTGAATTCTTGAGCTACCCATTCTGCCCCTTCAACGTTATTGCGGCAAGCACCCGAAAATAAAACACCATCACCGGGACAATAATAAAATTCACCGCCCTCAGCAGTGGCTGTGGACTCTTCAGGAATTCGAATGGTATTATATCCCATGGACTCCAGCATAATCTGCATAATGTCCGCTTCAACCTGACGGGCCTTTTCCCGAAACTTTGAAATGATGACCTTGCCATTCTGGTCGCTCACAAAGAGATCACGAACAAATACAAAATCATGCTGACGATGATCCAACTTTTGTTGGTCTAGGAAATAGGGGAAGTCAATTTCGATTACTTCAATGGGCAATTTATTGAACAATCGAGACATCATAAACATTTCAATCTCTACTAATTCCTGGTTGGGGACGACCCCTTCTTTCATTGCAGGATTATTTTCATAGATGGGCGTGCCATGGCCCCACCAAGCATGTTTCGGCAGTTTAGATATCAAAATTTTCATAACTTAGATGGCTAATTTAAAAACAAAAGTATATGCCGGCTCCCATGTTCCATCTGTCAATGTTTGATTATATTTATAATAAATGGACCATTCACCAATATTGGTTTTAGGCAGATCTATTCCAACTTCTATACGATTAATATAGTACTTCCAAGGATCGGTGGAAAAAAAGAATTCATTTTGGAAAAATGGTGTCAGTTTAAAACGGGTAAACTGATTATTTGATTTAAGTTGAATCCGAGTTCGGTTTCGCATGGCATCATCTTTTCCTTCACGGATTCGGTAGTCCATTCGGGAGCGAATCTGCCATTTGATTTTGGTCCGTTTAATGGTCTTGATTACCTCTGCTTGGGGGCGCTGCTCCAATTGCCATCCATCATCACTGGTGCGATACATTTGCCGATATTTTAGTCCCACCTTCCAGTCATTTTTAATGGGGTAATGAAGGCCAAAATCCATGTGCTTATGAAAAAATCCCATTTCATTGGTGCGGCCATCCAGTTCATTGGTATAGGTGGACTTACCCAAAGGACGTTTAAACACCAGTTTTTCCTGATGGTTGAATTGTCCATTAAGGATTGAGGCGAGTATCAAAGGTGTAATGAGGGGACGAAGCATTAATCCATTCGCTTAAATGTTGCGCCGAAATTCTCATTATCTGTCATGAAAACCAAATAGCCTTTATGAAACATCATGGCTTCTACTTTTTGTCCGCCAAAGACCATGATGGGTTGTTGGAGCTCCGGATGAATCGGTGTGAATGTGCCTGCATGATCGATTTCTCCCAATTCATAAATGGCGGTGGTGAAGGGGCCATTATTCCCTGGGTCAGACGTAGCGGACGTCCAAACACTGCCATCCATTTTGATGGCAAGGTCTACAATATTTCGTTTATGTTTTTTGGGTTTAGGTAAATCAAAGGTGAATTGGCTCACTTCGTAAAATGATTTTTTATTTGGATCGAAAAATGCAGTAAAGAGGGTGGACTTCCGTCTGTCAGACCCACGATCACCATAGATAAATACGAGGCCTTGGCCTGAAGGGTAAATGGTGAGGCCTTCGAGATTCATATTACCTTTGAGATCAGGCAAGGAGAAGGAATGGAGCAAATCCGTCCAAAGTGTGGTCGGGTCAATAGTCAATTCATAGCATATCCCCGTACTCTCCATAAGCATAAAACGATTGTCATATCCGGGTATGACAACGATGGCCTCCAAGTCGTAGGGAAGTTTTGCCTCTGGCCATGCCACGGGATGAATCTTCAGTTCACGATCAATGTAACTCACGCGAGGCTGATTCTTTTTCTTATTGTCATGGACCACCACATATCCCTCTTTGAATGGGGCGATGCCGCTCACAGAATAAAGTCGGTCACTATGGATGGTTTGCCATTCATCATCGGTTTGTGAATAAAGCAGTGTGGGAATCAGAAGAAAAATGAGTTTCATTTTGTCCATTCAGTATAAGGGTGTTTAGATAAATACACGTTATAGAATCGTTCATCACCCGTCACTTCTTCAATTGCCCATTTAGGTAATGTGACTGATTCCCCCTCAGATTCCAGTTCTACCTCAGCGATCCAAAGGCCTTCATTCTTGCCGTGAAACTTATCCACATCCCACTGTTTGCCTTCGGCCATAACCTTGTAGCGTGTTTTTTCAATAATATCATTTTCACATAGGGTGAGGAGTAACTTTGCTTCATCCATGGGAATTTGATATTCAAACTCATCCCGTGATATCCCGATGCCACTGGATTTTATTGTAAGGGTGGCAACTTCTCCCTTAGTGCGGATGCGGACAATACCCTTCTCTGTAACCGCCAAATAGCCTTGGCGATAGGGGATGCCAATGACATCCGTGGACCAATAATTCAGATCCATTAAAAATTTTCGTTCTATTTCTTTAGCCATATTATTTTCTAACAGAAAATGGATTTTCAAATTTCATTATTATTCTTTTACCTTTAATAAATAGATGAGTAATGAAGTTAGCATACCAGAATAGAATGGTTCTAGTCCCAGTGGATTTACACCGGTGAAATTACCAATGGCCATCCACGTAGCACCCACAACAACTGGTGCAATCATCAAAATACTAATCCCTCTAGTTGGTCGATTGGATTGAAAGGACAATAAGAATGGGAGGACCAATCCGGGAATCAAAATTGAACCAATTCCGTACCAGAGATTGACTACAGAGGGGACGCTGAATGCAAATCCCAATGCGATAAATGCGGTGACACCCAATCCTTTCCGGACAAATGCTATGGATGCACGATTCCATTGGTCCTGATCTTTGGTGGCGGGGGATTGAATCCGCCATAAAATATCCCTGCCAAAGGTAATGGCACTAATGAGCCCCAACGAATCTATGGTGGACATGATGGTGGCGAGAAGTCCCGTGATGAAAATGCCGTAAGCTAAATTGGGCAGGACCAAAGCACCCAAGCGTGGAAAGGCAAATAAAGGATCACCGGCAGAAAGGAGGGCCTTGGCATAGAGCCCGGTGGAAAGGGTGAGCATATCAAAGATGAACCAGAAACCGATGGAAATAAGAATTCCTTTTTTGGCTGTTTCAGGCGATTTGGCAGCAGCAGATCGCTGATAAAACCCCGGATCAACGAATGTCCATAAAGCAATGAAGAACCATACCAACATATATTGGATGGATGCACCTCCTGTGGCATTCCAGTAAAATTCCGGTAGATTTAATTCAGAGAGGGGACCGCCGGTTTTTATGGAAAATATGAGGAGTAGGACAAAGCCCAAAAACATAAATCCGAATTGAAAATAATCGGTTCGAACCACCGCTTTGAATCCACCCATCCAAATATAGCTGAGGCTGATCCCCGTGGCAATGAGTAGGGCGTATCCAAAGGGCATGCCTGTGGTGAACTGAAGGAGAATACCAATACTGAGTATGTAGGGGGCGGGACTAGCGAGAATCAGGACATAGAGTGCGCTGATGACGCCGGCGGTCTTTCCATACCGTTCATGGAATTGATCCGGGAGTGAAATGGTCTTGAGGCGATTGATCTTTCCGGCGATGAAAAAAG
>LSCF01000024.1 GCA_001577025.1 Fidelibacterota bacterium TCS55
ATGGTGAAGGAATGCCACTGTCGTAAATCCTTTCGGTTGGGGATTTCCTTCTCAATGGAGGCTTGAGAAAAGTGGCCCACTTCATCATTCACCTTTTTCGGGAATGCCTGAGAATAATCGTATTTATTGAGAATCATGGCCATATCGTTGGCAGGATCCTCCGCCTTACCAATGACCGTGTCTAATACTGCAATGATGGGGTCAAAGGCATTGCCCCAATCTTTTACAATTGCCTTAACAATCTGCCCCTCACCCAAATCCTTTTTCGCTTTAATCAGCCGAATGCCCCGACCGGGATTCACCGGCGAAATGGCCATAAACATTTTGCCTGCATATCGATAGGTGACGCCAATAAACCTATCGGAACCTCGTTCAATGACTTTCTCCACACGGCCTTTTAACCCTTGAGGGCTGGGTCGTTTATTCAGTTTCACCCGCACCGTATCGCCGTGGATGGCATCCCCCATGGATCGTCGCCCGATAAAAATATCTTCTGAATCATCTTCCGTAATGACAAAGCCGAATCCTTTTTGGGTGACGGTCAATTTACCCGTCAGTGCGTTGGGCTGTTTGGGGAGGATGTAGCGCTTCCCTTTCACAAGACTGATTTCACCTTTTTTTACCATGTCTTTTAAGAGGATTTTCACGGCACCGATTTCGCCTTGCTTCACCTTCATCCTGTGGAGAATTTCTTTCTGGCGAAATAGCTTACCGGGGTTTTGATTAAATATGGCTAATAGATTTTTGCGCATTATAAATCCGACGAGAATTTAAGGTGAAGTTTACCACCGGGTGAGGACTTTGAGAGTCCGATAGAAATATCCATAGTCACTGTACCGTTATATTGACGAAAGCCCACACCATAGCCCGAATTAAGGGTCATACTTCGCGCAAGATCCCCTAGACCATTTTTACCAAAGCTTGCCACAGGTTTATCGATAAATAAAAATAACTGGGATCGATCCAAATCGCCGAAAAGCCATTCGATGGTATGGATGACGGCCCAATCTACCATAAACTGGTTTTCATAATATCCTCGGACCGAGTTGGCACCGCCCAATTTTACTTTTTTGGATTTGGGCAGCTTACCCCCATCCATAAATGCATAATCACCATGAACAAAAAACCGAAATGTGCCCCAACTTAATGTTTTGTATCGATCCAAATTAAAATCGGCCTCAATGATTCGTTTATCTCCGCCATCATCTTTAACTCGTCCCAGCGCATAATTGAATGACCAGAATCGTCCTTTTGAGGGCATCCATCGATTATTTCGCCGATCCCCTTTGACACCCAAAATAACGGCATCAGATTCAAATCGTGTGTCTGTTTCCAAATCTTTACCCATTTCCGTTTTGCCCCCAATCGTCCATCGGCCAAAGGGTCCCACACCGGTAATCATCCCCGAAGTAGATTCTAAAATATAAGATTTTTCCAAAAAGTCCTGTTCATAGCGAACCAATGTACCAAAGGGTAAGCCGAATGGAAATGGAGTCTCTATGGCAAAAACCAATGTGCGTGTTTTGGGGTCAGGCTGCTGCCACTTTAGATCCATAATGCTACCTTGCCTTCGGGCATTTTCCATATGGAGATCTATTTCGCCTGTGGTCACCCAATCGCCATTTTTATCTTTGCTGGCCCCTAAGATGCCTCCAATCTGGCTTTTGAATTGGGGATGAAAATCCACCACTGCTGCAACTCGATTATGATCGTACTTTGCAAAAGATAATATGGAATGATTGTCAATAAAGGCATATGCATCCTGTACGTCCCTAAGCTGAGTCATTGCTCGGTGTGTAGTCGATTGGCCCAAAATAGGGCGAAATAGGCGCTGCATCACCCATGGCTCGATTGATTGGTCTCCAGTAAAAAAAAGGGAATCCACTTCACCATCTACAGATACAAAATCAAAGCCGGATTTTTCATTCCCCACGTAATAGCTTTGCCATTCACCTTTTGCTTCTAATTGCCCCTGAAGCGAATCCGCCACATCTTGCGACATAGCCACTGTCAAAACAAAGAAGAAAATAAATCGCTTAAAAATGGGCACGCACCTCTCCCCGCATTTTGATAAACCCGTCGTATCGTGCATCATCTTGGTATAAGATGGTACCATTGAACGATATAGACTGCCCTACCCGCATGGATGCCGTAATATTCATGCGAATTGTTCTATCGTTGGCGAGCCCCTTCAAGGCTTCTGGGGGCATGGAATCGAATCCATTGGCAATCATATAATCAATTCGCCCTTCAATTCGGCCGCCGTCTCCAATAAACTGAATCCAATTCGTCTTGATACCATGGGCCTCTACAGAGATGGTTTTAGCGCCACCGATTGCCACATGATCTTTGGCAAAAATTAATCGTGAATCCCACTGAAATGTACCGGGACGGTGATCTTTAAAACCCAATTCTGCGGAATACCCATTTACGGTTCGCCCGGTAATTCGGTCTTTTTTAGAAGACACTGATGTATCATGGAAATCCCCCTGAATCACCAAGTGATAATTTCGTTTTAGCCGTATCTGAGATTCACCGCCCCATTCTATTTCCTGGCGCTTCTCCCACCCTCGTGGATCCATGCCATTGAAATGCTCACGTACCACTTGCCAAACCCGTCGACGATTCACTTCACCTTTTCTTCGGTGGATCATTTCACTTCGAATCTGACGCTGTAATATTTGGATATCTTCACCCTCCAATGTTTGATTCAATTTCGCGTCCGCACCATGATAATCTAACCTATGGTTAAACCGGTATTTAAATGCCTTCAATTTTGGGTATTTTCCCCGAGAAAAGTCGTATGTAAAACGGGTACGCCCATCCACGCGAAATCCCTCATCTAATTCGCCGGTGAGAACCGTATGAGCCACGTATGAACCATTCTCATCCCGAACGTACTCATTCATGAGTGGGTCGTATCGATAATGGCCCAATCCCACGCCGACCGAATCGTAGACAATGGCACGGGATTCATTCATGCCATGCTGACCATTCAGAACCATATCCAATTGAACAGGACTGGTTCGGTTGCGAAAATTAACCGCCGTTCGGATGGTACTGAATTCGTTGGTATTCTTATTGATTTTATCGTCTTGAAACCGGCGACGATAAAGCCATCGTTGACGCCAACCCGATGGACTTCTCTCTGTATAATCCAACCGAAGTGTTTTCCCCGTTTTAACTGTACCCATATCAGATCCGATGGGCGCCATATTTAATAAATCTGTGCGCTGCCCTACACCCAAAGATATAGTTCGGCGTTGGGTTTTATAATCCAAGCCCAAAGTCAGATCGTTAAACTGATATACATCCTTCCGCATTTCATGCACTAGAGACACGAACGGTTTCACAGGACCATTGAACAATCGAATTTGTCCATCCACCATCTGAAAAGGTTGATCAGATTGAACACGATTCCATCGAAAATTAGCGCTATTAATCCATCCACCACTATATCCCATATCTACTTCTGAACGGTCTTTCGAATCCCCCCCTCGATTCAATCGGGACAGGTTCAATTTGCTTTGGAATCCGGAATCAAACTTTAGCGATGTTTGAATTGTGGACATGGATTCTTTCATACCTTCAATTTCTACCACATCCCAGGATTCATTAAAATCCACTGGTCGCTCACGCCCCATGGCGCGGAAGTTCTTTCCATTTTGCCAATGAGATATACCCATCTCCACAGTGGCCTTTCCCACTTGAAATGGCTGTTGATCCAATCCCACTCGAAATGCATTCCCATTGAATAGAGATGATGTATTTGACGAATATATATTTTGGTCTTGAATAGTGAATGCCCCTTCTGTAGAGAGGGTTAATCCTTCTTTGAGAGGAATCGTGCTATCCAATTGGAGCATTTGGTGGCTTTCTGGCGCCCGAAGTGATTGGCCTGGCGCATACCGCTGACGGTGATCAATACCGTCTGTAGCAACAAATTCATAATAAATTCGGTTTTGGTCAGAGATTTTTCGCACATATTCACCAGCAGGGTCTGGACTAAAATGAATGGTATATCGGTCATCTCCAGGTATGGTATTTGGACGATAATAATAAATGGATTGAATCAGTTGATAATCCCCAAGGGAGTCCGCCACCACACCGGATCGATAAATCTGATCTTCTGACTTGAACAATGATTTGTGGTCTGCAGTCAACTGGGCAGACCTCTGATCGTCTCGCTCATCCATATATGCCAAATGAAATTTTCCATTTTCGCCCACGACTCCAGAAACATCTGCAGCAATATAATTTGTCTTATACTGAGAAGACCGGTATTGGTATTCTATATCAATGTCCGAATCAAAATAGATCAAATGCTTGGGTGTAAAAGTCAATTCACCGGCGGTATAGTCAATGATATAATCTCGATCGGCCCCACGGTTCAATTCTACCCCGTTGAGCCAAACAGTTTCTGATCCTGCAGCAATCACAACATTTCTTTCCCCGGTTTTGGATGTAAGAAAATAAGGACCTTGATGGCCGTCCCGCCCCTTAATTTCCATCCGATGATACCGCCCTTTAGATTGACCAACTACTGCTTTAAATTGGGTATCATTATAATTAATGTTATTCTTTATCCCTATTATTTTTCTATTGTTATTATTGTATTTACCATTATTTGAATTTATAGATATGTCTCCCGCTGTCACTTCGCCTGCAGAGTGAGATACATTTAGGTACACTTTATCTAATTCTTCCAATGCAGCCGTGGTGCCATCAGGTTGTATTGGAATGGATTCATCTGTAATCGTACCCGATACATTGACCTTATCACTGAGCTTCCCCGCCAATTGGAAGCGAAGTCCGCCACCCAATCCACCTGCCCCTTGAGAAGACATTTCTACACTACGAAAAAATGATCCAGATGCATTAATGGGGTAGGATTTCGGCGGTGGCGTGCTCTGCGGGGCTTGCACCTTTTTTTCTAGGGTGGAATCTGCGGTCACGGCCAAACTATCCAACAGGGGCAATTCATCAATAATTGGACCAATTTTTATAACGACAGTTGAATCAGATTCCATTTGTCCAAACACTAGAGATATCCCAGTTAAGATGGTCAGTAATTTATAGTGATGTGACCAGATCATAAATTGTGATTCCCTTATCGCTCAACACCCATACCATATTATTGACCACAACGGCATCTTTGACTATTTGATCTTCTAAAGGTAATTGGATGGGATTACTGCCTAATACTTGAATCATCCCTTTTTCACCGACCACGATCCATGACTGGTTTATTGGCAAAATACGAATGGGTTCGTTCACAGCCACGCTATACCGTCGGGTTAACCTTCCCGATCGAGCATGGATATGCACCTGCGCTTTACATGACATGAGCAAGGCCAGTTCATCCCGCTTATTTATGGCCATGTCTGATACACAAGTTCCACCATCCATATTACTGCTCAAGTCTAAAAATAAGTTTAATCGGCCGGATAATCCCCCACTGTGGCGGATTTCATTAGTCTCAGTAGAATAAAGATAAAAATTCCGTCTGGTATCCATGGCTATTTGTGATGGATAAATCGTTTCATCATCCAAAGAAATATCCTGGATAAAATTCAATGCGGCATCAAACTGAATGATTTTATGCGCGGACTGATCCAATACAAAAATATCCAATTGGCTGCCTGTTATATCTACCGGATCAAATAAATCTGAACCGTGACTACCAAAACTAGTTTTAATTTCTACAGAATCAGATGCCCATAGACCTAACTGGCGGCTTTCAGAATCAAAAAACACCACACCTCTGGGCGTTTTCACTAATCGATCGGGTTGAAAATCAAATGAAATGATAGATGGGGTTAAATCCACTTCCCCCACCTTTACGGCGGATTGGGCCGTCAGCGTCCCCAGAATACAAAAAAGAAGAAAAGACGCTTTCGTCTTATTCAGATGGAGACTCCTCCGTTTGGGATATGGGATGGGTTAAAAACCAGGCACCAATACCAATCATAACCAAGGCAATCAATTGAGCGCCGGAAAGTCCGAACAGGTATTTTTGGTTCAATCGCAAGAATTCAATTAAGAACCGTTCTACACCACCCAGAACCAAATAAGTGAAGAATAAACTTCCTTGTACTGTGACTTTTGTCCGTTTTTGATACAAATAATAAAATATGCCAAATCCGAGGAGTGACTCATAAATCTGTGTAGGATGCACTTTCAATACCCCCGGATCAAACCCTTCTAAACTAATCCATGGATAATAGGTCTGAAAAATGCTGTAAGTAGATGGGGGCAATCCATCAGGGAACGCAATACCCCACGGTAAATGAGTGGGCAAGCCATAATCGTCTCCTACGAGCAAACATCCGATGCGACCCACAGCATACCCTAAAATGACCAAAGGTGCAGCAATATCTACGAATTTTGGCCAGGAGAGATTATTCTTTCGAATGACGTATGATACGGCTAGGAATCCCCCCATGAGACCACCCAGGAATACCAATCCTGCACCACTAAAAATCATCCCCATTGGATCTGCTTTTACACGGTCATAGTTCTCAATCAAATAATAAATCTTAGATCCAAGGATACCGCCCAATGCAGCGGCAAACACAATATCCCCTGCCAGTTTTGCATCATAGCCCAACCGCTTTAAATCTTTATTCAAAAAAAAATAACAAGAATAGAATGCCAACATGAGCATAAACCCGTATGAATTAATCACCGGATGAAATTCAAATCCGAAAATACTGATTTCACCAAAATCAAAAATAACAGGATACATTTATAGCTTTCCTCCACAATGGGCACAAAATTTATGTTCAGGAGAAATCCCTTCTCCACAATGGGTGCAGAATTTTCCGCCGCCTGTTTTCGGCGCGGATACACCACTCTCATTGGTTTCCTTTTTCCACTGAGCGGATGCCATCCAACCCACAATCACGGCCACCACGGCCAACACGGCTAATGGCTGCCAAAGGGGTAACTTATGTCGAATGGGTTTTTGGTTGGTAGTGGGTGCGGGCACAGACGATGCAGTTCGATCATCCGATGCCAGCATGGTTTGCAATTTATTGATTGAAATTTCTCCCGACGGATTTTCATATGAGAATGAAACGGATTTGGCAGTATTGGCCTTAAAATCGTGAATATGGATACGATTGAAATTGATCCCGTGCTGGTCCTTAAATGATTCCGCTTCTGCTTCAGAAAATGAAAAATTCTCGGCCACCAATGGTTCTTGAATTATTATATGGGCATCATCTACAGGATGGTTCAGTTTCAATGTAAAATCACCGCTTCTTTTGATGCCGTCTTTATGCACATCAAAAAAGATAAACATGCGAAACTTGGATTCAATTACACTCACTTGCACATAGGAACGCTGATTCTGTTTGAGTATAGATAAATGCTTTACAGCTGCTTCAGATGTGGCTGTACCACTCACAAAGAATACGGAATCCGTATTGGCAGGCACATCCATTTCAAAATTGAGCGGTACTTGCCCTTCCTTAATCTCTCCATCCACTTCCGCCATTAATCCTTCGAAATAGTATTCCGGATAAAGGACCACGTCAAAAATGGTAAAGGGTGATTTCTGAGCCGTTGCCAGCCCCAAGAATGATAAGATGATGATAAAACGTTTCATGTATGTTGACTTTCCCCCGAATATAGGCGCTAAAGTTACAGCATTCTCCTGTGAATATTTAGGATGAAGTGGTGAATTTCACCAAAACAAAAAGGTCATAAATCGTATGTGTATAAGCGGCCACACCAAAGCCTCTTATTACATAAATGATTCCAAGTACAATGCCCGCAATCATCCGAATTAAAAATAAATCCATACTGGGCATTTCACCATATACACCTACAAAATGAAATCCGGAAAAAAGCATGGCTGCCAATATCACAGCGCCGGATTTTTGAGCCACCTCTCCCCATTGAAAAATAAATCCAAGTACAGCTGCAAACCCAGTAATCAAAACCACGCGAAATACAAATTCTTCATAAATCCCTGCACCCACGGCCAATACGATCTGCTGGAGCAAACGGCTATCCTTCCCTGCCATTAGAAAGGTTGGTGACCAAATCATGATAATGGTCAACACAATGGCCCAGCCAATACTTTCAAAAAACATAGTGATTAGGAATTCACCTTTGATGGAAGAAGTCTGAAGGGATTTTTTCTGGCGAAGAAAAGCAATCATAAATCCAATAAGAAATGTGCCCGAAAATCCATAGACACCAAAAATCCCAAATACCTCCAAAATCTGACGCATCAGCACATCAGCCCCATTCCGAAGTAGCGGCAGATCACTGGCGGCAATGGCAAAAACGCCTATTTCATAAATCAAAAATAAGGGCAGTGTAAAAATAAAACTATAAAGGGGAGTATGCGTTTCGGTCCAATAATTAGGTTTATTCATAAGATTTAAGTGTTCGTCTGTTCACGTAGACACGTTAACAATAGAACACTTTTGCACATATTGTTAGTCTGTATCAATTTGCAAAACAGCGAGGAGTGCTTCTTGGGGAATTTCCACCTTGCCTATGGATTTCATCCGCTTCTTCCCTTCTTTTTGTTTTTCCCACAATTTCCGCTTTCGTGTGATGTCGCCCCCATAACATTTAGCCGTCACATTCTTTTTAATCATTTTGACGGTAGATCGTGATATGACCTTATTCCCCAATGCCGCCTGGATGGGTACATCAAACATTTGTCGCGGAATAAGTTCTTTCAGTTTTGTACACATAGCTACACCCCGATGATAGGCATCGTTTGTATGGGTGATAAATGAAAGCGCATCCACTGTTTCATTATTAATCAAGATGTCCAACTTTTTTAGGTCGCCAGCCATATAATCTTTCAGATGATAATCCAAGGATGCATACCCTTTGGAAGTGGATTTCAATTTATCATAAAAATCGAAAATAATTTCACCCAGCGGGAGTTCATAATGGAGCTGGGCTTTATCGGCGGTGAGATAGTTCGTATTGATATAATTCCCCCGCTTCTTCTGGCAGAGGGTCATAATATTGCCGATAAATTCTTTCGGTGTAATAATCTCAGCAGATACATAAGGCTCCATAATGGTTTGAATCTCTCCTGTAGGAGGCATCTTAGCAGGGGTGTCCACTTCCACGATACCGCCGGAACGCAATTCCACTTTATACCGCACGTTGGGCGTGGTGGTCACCAATGCCAAATCAAATTCCCGCTCTAGACGTTCTTGGATGATTTCCATATGGAGCAAACCTAAAAATCCGCAACGAAAGCCAAATCCCAACGCCTCACTGGTCTCTGGCTCAAATAATAGGGATGCATCATTTAGTTTCAATTTTTTTAAGGCCAGCCTCAATTGGTCATAATCATCTGCATCGGATGGGTATAACCCCGAAAAAACCATGGGCTTAATTTCTTTAAACCCTGGCAATGCTTCATCTGCCGCATTGGCTTTGGTGGTAATCGTATCCCCGGGCAAAATGTGGGATACATCCCGGATGCTTGCCAATAGATAACCCACATCCCCGGAGCGGAGTTCTTTTGCCGGTACTTGCTTCAGAACAAAATGGCCTACTTCTGTAATATCATACTGGCGGTTATGGGCAAAGAATTTGGCCGTAGTTCCTGCCTTGAGTACACCATCAAAAATGCGAACGTAAGGAATCGCCCCTTTATAATTATCATGAACAGAATCAAATACCATGGCACGGAGCGGGCCTTCTGAACGGTCATCTGGTGGTGGAATTCGATCAATAACAGCATCAAATACATCCTGAATGCCAATGCCGCTTTTGGCGCTGGCACAAATAATTTCATCTTCATCGCAACCGATGAGTTCTATCAATTGACCTTTCACCTCTTCTACCCTTGCGCTGGAAAGATCCACTTTATTAATGACGGGAATAATAGTCAAATCATTCTCGATGGCCAAATAGGCATTACTCACGGTCTGGGCTTCCACACCTTGGGCTGCATCCACCAATAGCAATGCACCTTCGCAAGCGGCCAAGGATCGGGACACTTCATAGGTAAAATCAACATGCCCTGGTGTATCAATAAGATTGAATATGTATTTCTGCTGATCAGTATGGGTATATTGCATTTGAATGGGGTGACTTTTGATGGTAATCCCTCGCTCCCGCTCCAGATCCATCGAGTCTAAAACCTGAGCCTTCATATCCTTTTTAGCTAAGGTATGGGTTTCTTCAAGTAAGCGATCTGCCAGGGTAGACTTTCCATGATCAATATGGGCTATAATACAAAAGTTACGTATGTGGGCGGTTGACATATGGGCAAAATTACCCCATTCTTCTTAGAAACTACGATTCAAAAAATGCGTTATTTCACATGATTGTCCGTAACTTTCAGTGATATAATTATTCGAAGGGGAAAAAGAATGAAAAAATATCTAATTATTTTTGCATTGGGTATCATGGCATGCCAAAAAGAGGACGATGAAGAAGACAGTCCATTTGTAGGCACGTGGAAGGTGATCGAAATGGGCCAATATGCGGTGGCCACATGCAGCGGAGAAATTGATGATACTGAGTGGCGGGGTGCCAAAGGTAAAGGCATTTCCATCACCATGGAACTTCGAGACGATGGCACCGGCACAGAAACCATTACGGGGCCTGATGCAGAAGTAACCAATTTTGCATGGTACCATCAAGGGGAAACCGTTTGTTTCTTGGACGCATGCTATATCTACGAAATGGCTTCCAATAAGTTAAGTTTCTTTGTGAATACAAAAGAAGAGGCCTTTTGTATGGACGAAGACTATAACGTGACGGGCCATTCTTCAAAGCGAGATTGTGAAAATGCCAACACCAGCAATGAGTGGCACCCAGAAACATGCAGTAAAGTTCGATATAAAAAAGATATTTAATTCATAGAGCTTTAATATAGCTTTGTAGACAAATCATAGACTAAAAAAGGGTACGATATGAAACGATTTACATTACTCATGGCGCTATTCATCTTCTTCGCTTGCGAAGATAAAGATGATGATAATAGTGGAATGATTGGTACTTGGGAATTGACCAATATGGGTGAATATGCAAATGCTGACTGCTCTGGTGCGATAGATGATTCCGGATGGGCCCTTGTCCAAGCATTTGGGATGAAAATGACCCTAGAATTGAAATCCGGCGGCACAGGTACATATACAATGAAAATGGGACCGGAAGAGGAAGAAATTCCTGTAACATGGGATGAAAGCAAATCTCAAATTTGTATGATGGGTATTGAATGTTTCACTTATAAACTGAGTGGTGATTCATTTACCTTAGATACACCGGACGAGGCCTTTTGTGAGGATGATGGTGGCGATGAAACGAATCATTCTTCTCAAGCCACTTGCGAAGCGGCTGGCAATTGGTGGCATGAGGCTTCTTGCTCGGTCATGA
The DNA here is from genome assembly GCA_001577025.1 of Fidelibacterota bacterium TCS55. Classification (GTDB taxonomy): domain Bacteria; phylum Fidelibacterota; class Marinisomatia; order Marinisomatales; family TCS55; genus TCS55. Next base: position 11,374 of record LSCF01000024.1, read on the forward strand.
CTTTCACGAAGGATTAGAACTCTCTTTATTTTGTCCCTGCTCGCTTAACAGGAGCGGATCGAAGGCGGAAATTCATCTATTGGGAATTAGTCCCCAATTTCTGATCTATTGAATGCCCAAACTTAAAATCGGAAGATCTTTTAGTTTGTAAAGAAAAATATGGGACTCATTTAAGCCGTCATTCATGGCGGAGTAAAATAGATTTAAAAGAGAGGATTTTGGGTTTCAACCCAATTTTAAGACGTTACAATATCGAGACTAACTCTCACCCTCAAACTTAACTGATACTAGTTTTGATACTCCTTTTTGTTCCATGGTGACACCGTACAAATAGTCAGCGGCCTCCATAGTAAGTTTGTTGTGAGTCACCACAATAAATTGAGTGTCATCGACAAAAGAGTTAAGCACCCTTTTAAATTTCTGGATATTTACATCATCTAGAGGCGCATCCACCTCGTCTAGTATACAATATGGACTAGGCTTATACTGATAAATGGCAAAAAGAAGTGCAATGGCAGTTAAAGACTTCTCTCCTGCAGATAGCATCCTCAAACTTTGGTTCTTTTTTCCAGGTGGCTGGGCATGGATAGCAATGTCTGCTTCCAATGGATCGGGATCGCCGATAAGAGACAATGAAGCCGTACCCCCTTCAAAGAACAAGGAAAATAGATTGCTGAAATTCAGTTTAATATGATCGAATGTTTCCTGAAATTTCTTCCGAGCCACACGGTCAATCTTTTGGATCGTTTCTCTTAAATTATCTTCAGATGTAATCAAATCCACCCGCTGCTCCATGAGTGTTTCTAAACGGGTTTGCTCATCTTCATATTCCTGCTGAACTGCCATATTGATGGGGCCGATACTTTCGATGCTGCGGTTGATCCGCTCAATACGCATTTCCAAATCATCCGGTTCATCATCCACCACCATTTCTGTAGGCACATCCATGTCGTATCGGTCTTTGATCCGCTCACGAATGATATTGACACGCTGTTCCATTTCAGCAATTTTTAATTCATTCGTTTTTAACTCTTCCAAAAGCGCTTCTCTGGATTGCTGTTCAGATCGAATCGTAGCTTGAATTTCTTCCATGGATTGATATGTGTCATTCACCATCCCCTGTTTCAATTCCATGACAGACCGATCTTTCACCAATTGCCCGGAAATGGTTTGAAGCTTCCCTTCCTCTTCCTGGATTTGATCTTTTAGTGTGGTCCGTTTTTCTTTTAATGCTTTGATTTCTTTGGCGATAGTCTGTTGACGGTCTTCCAACTCCTGGATCGTTTCTTGGGCCACTCGTTTTTGAAAATTGAGATTATCCCGTTTATTTTCCAAATTCAGCAGTTCAATACGCAATTCCTGCACCGCCTGTTGGAATGTATCCCGCTCGACCTGTACATCCACCAATTGAGTGGATGCTTCATCCGCTTTGGCTTTCAGGTCAGCGATAACAGCTTCGCCTTTGGCCAAGCCTGGCTCCAATTGTTTTGCAGATGCATTTAAATCACTAATAGCCTTTTTTGTATCCGACACTTCTTGCTGAAGGCTCTTCACTGATTCTAACCCTTGGGATTGTTTATAATGATTCCGAATGAGAGCTGTTTCAATCTCATTTAAATCTTTAGAAGCCGATTCCAATTGATCGCCCAATGTGCTGACCTGACTAGATGTAGCATCGATTTTTGAAATAATTTTATTTAGATCACCTTCATTCGATTCAATCTCTGCAGTTAGCTTTTCAATGCTTTCATTCAGGGATTCAATTTTTTTCTGGCGCCCCATCAAACTGCCGTCGCCATTTTTTCCCCGATGCTTGAATACTTGATTCTGACCAGCATAAGCCCCATTCAGATCCACCACGTTCCATCCGCTCAAGTCATGTGCATCCAATGCAGATGATAAATCTTCAACAATGAGTAAATCCTCCACCAGCATATTGGCCAAGGATTGGTGTGATTTCAATGCACCACACAAATCAGCGCCCGTGCCTAAAATGCCATCCCCTTTGGGTGCATTTTGAGGCGTCACAGCAATATCAGTTAATTCTTTTAATGGCAGGATGGATAGATTGCCGATTTCATTTTGCTTGGCAGTCGATAAAATGGATAATGCAGCGTTACGGTCTTTCGCCACAAGGCATTTGGCCCAATCACCCAACGCACTTTGAAATGCATTGGCATACTGATCCTCCGTCTGGAATAATTCACCCACTGTACCGACCACACCGGTATAATCCTTTGGCCCATCTAATACCGCACGCACCCCTTCTGGATAACCTTCTTTCTGTTCTACCAATTCCGTGTAAAATGCCAACTGCCCTTTGAGGGATTCTAAATTGGATTTCGATCGGTGAATCTCCATAGATAAGTCCGAACGTTTTTCTTGATCGGAGGCCATTTCGGTTCGGGTATCGTTCAGCCTTGATTGGGCATCTTCAACTATCTTACTTAAAGCAGTCTTTTTGGATTCTAAATCTTTTTGTTCGCCACTGTGATCTTTTTGTGCAGACTCAATGGTTTCAATCTTTTCTTGGAGTCGAGACAAGGCATTGGATTTTTCTTCGACAAGAGATTGGGTGCGATCCAACAGAGAACGGTCATCGGCCATTTTTCGTTGGGCATCCCACCGGGCATTTTGAGCTTTTTCTAATACATCTTGAGCAGATTTGTATTTTTCCTGAACGGAATCAAATTCTGATTTTTTCGTTTTATACTGGGATAATTGTTCATCCAGTCTTGGCGCCATCTCTACCAATTCTTGATCGTGGGTGTCGATTTGGGTTTTCAGATCAACCTGCTTATCCCCATTGGTAACGGTTTCCCGATCTAAGCGATGGATGTTGGCTTCAGCTGCCTTATCCTGCTCGGACCACACGAGGACATTATTCCGAGCCGTTTCCCGCTCTTCTCCTAGTGTTCGCAATGCAGACTGGAGTGCTTGCAGTTCACCTTGCTGTTCGCTGTATAAAGTTTTGAGCTCATCCAATTTCGCTTCATGGACGGATGTATCAGAGGATTTTTCATCCTTCAAATGGTTGAATTCCATCACACGCTGGCGCAATGGGCTGATTTCACTTTCAAATTCGTGGATACGAATAAAGGCCAGTGACAGTTCACGTTCTTTCAGTTCTTCGGTTAATTTTTCATGGCGTTTGAACCGTTTGAGTTGAAGATTCAGGGCATGGACTTTTTGCTCTACTTCTTGAACAATATCATTGATTCGTTCTAAATCCTGCTGAACCGCATCAAACTTTCGCATGGCAGAACGCCGCTGCTGTTTATACTTATTGATGCCGGCCGCTTCTTCAAACATCCGTTTTCGGTCGTCCGCAGTTTCAGATAAAATCTGTTCAATCATTTTTAATTCAATAACGGAGTAAGCATCCGAGCCCATACCCGTATCCACAAATAGATCATGGATATCTTTAAGTCGACAAGGGGTACGATTAATAAAATATTCTGATTCCCCATCTCGATACACACGGCGTCCGATTTCAATATCGTTAAATTCTAAAGGCAGTTTGCCACGGTTATTATGGACAGTGAGAAATGCTTCGCAAACGGATAGAGGTTTGAGGCCATCAGCCCCGTTAAAAATCACATCCCCCATTTTGCCCGAGCGTAGTACAGAATACTTCTGTTCGCCTAACACCCATCGGATGGCATCGACAATATTGGTTTTACCGCATCCATTGGGGCCGACAATAACAGTTACGCCTTCACCGAATTTGAGCTTCTCCTTTTTGGCAAAGGATTTAAAGCCATGTAGATTGAGTTCTGATATATACATTTCCGAGGTAAAAAAGGTTGCGGAATCTAATGATTTTTAGAGGAGAATACTATAAGGATAATTGTTATAATCACCCCTGAGCCTATTAATGGATGAAAATGATTTCAACATACGGTAAGCTCACTAATCAAATGATTATCCCGGCGGCCATGTCATTTGCCGTCCACCGAGAATATGCATATGGATATGAAATACAGTCTGTCCTCCATCATCATTTGTATTGAAAACAGTCCGGAATCCGCTATCATCTATCCCTTCTAATTTGGCTATGCTCTTGGCAGCAATAAGCATTTCACCGGCCAAGGATTGGTCATCAGATTCCAATTCATTAATGGAACGAATATGCTTTTTGGGAATGACTAAAATATGTGTGGGCGCCTTAGGGTCGATATCCCGAAATGCCAGTACCGATTCGTTTTCAAAGACAATATCGCCTGGAATATCTCCGGCGACAATACTGCAAAATAGACAATCGCTCATGGTTATCCTTCCATTAGTTGATTCAAATTCGCAATGGCCGCCACAGCGGCGGATTCACTTCGAAGTCTTCGCGGGCCCAGTGAGGCAACTTCTACATTGGCATGGGTCATTGCTTCAATTTCAGCTGTTGAAAAATCCCCCTCAGGACCGATAATGACATAAACTTCATTTTTCTCATTCCCCAATGCATTTGCCAAGGACAATGTACCCGTCATGTGGCCCAATAACTTTTTGTCCTTTTCATGGGATTGAAGCCAATCTTTTAACTGTATTGGCTCATGAATGGTGGGGAATAAGCTCCGACCTGCTTGTTTCGCAGCAGAAATGATAATCCGCTGGGCCCGCTCCATATTTAACTTATTTTTTACCGAACGGTCGGCCAGAATAGGATGGATAGACTTTACACCCAACTCAGTAGCTTTTTCCATGACCATATCCATTCGGCTGCCCTTAATTAGACCTATAACCAAATGAATGGCATATTCTGACTCACCATAATTTGGAATGGATTGAAGGATTGACCCAGAAACTTGGTTTTGAGTCGATGTAACCTGCCCCTCATAGGCCATCCCATGACCGTCTAATAGCCAAATGATACTACCAGGGTTCCCCCGTAGGGATCGGGTGTAATGGGCCGACTCCGATTCAGAAAGTGAAAAATGATCTGTGTTGATTTGATCCGGTTGTATCGAAAAGAAATGTTCTTCCATTACCGGCGTTTTAGACCAAATGTCCAGGTTATATTGATGGCCATTCCATCATAATTGTTTTTATCATCCACCGTTTGGCCCATGGGTAAAAATTCATATCCGATAGAAGCAGAAATAGCACTCCCGCTCATTTGCCGAAAAGAAGCACCCATGACCAATTGTCCGCCATAAGTAAAAATAGTGGGTGCCTTCCGCCACCGGTTTTTAAATGATCGGTGCTCTTCATTGCCATCGATAGCCAAAATTGGCCCCAGTTTCGCTTGAACAAAGGGAGAAAAATTATTGGCAATCTTGCCTTCAAACGGCAGCCATCTTATCGTCCCAAACATGGGGAACATAATCAATGCCTTATCACCAACATTAAATTGCTCCCCGGTATAGGGATTATATACAGGCAGCTCTGTTTCATTTTTTATATCAAAGAAGCGGAGTTCGAATCCGGCAATCATATCATCCTTTAATTGCCAATCTCCTGCAAAATGAATCCCCGATCCTTGCGTACCGGTGGTCAGGCCAAACCCTCTTCTCATTTGAGCAGATAGATGTGAAATTCCCAAAAGGGTAACGCAAATTATAATTATTTTTTTCATGCTTTTACTTGATTGCTTTTACGGATTTCTTTCATTGTTTCCCATGTTTGATAAGAAGCAACTAAACGTTCTACTATACGATCATTCAATATGGATGTTTCGAATATTTCTTTTACATCTTCTACTTTAACCAGGGTATACCAAATTCCTGCAGGATAAATAACAATGGCAGCACCCATCTCACATGCATCGAGGCAACCGCTTTTATTGGCCCGGACTTTCCCTTTCAATCCATGTTCATTAATCAGTTGAACAAATTTCATTCGGATGTCTTTGCCACCGACTCGTGCACAATCCCCCTTTACGCTGCATTCTGCTCGTTCATTGATGCAAATAAATATATGTTTATTGTACTTCACGATGGCTTCAGGATGACCTTGCCAATTTGATTTCCATTCTCTAAATGGGCATGGGCTTCTTTGATTTCACTCAGGTCGAACGAACGATCCACAACAGGTTTAATCTTTCCGTCAGCCACCAAAGTGACACAATCATCAAAAGCAGCGACGTCTCCCATGGTGGATCCCAAAACGGATAACTGCTTCGAAAATAAATATCGGATATCAAAAGAGGCCTTCGGACCTGTGGTTGCACCGCAAGTGACCAACCGTCCCCCTATACCCAATATGCGCATCGATGTGTTCCAAGTGAACTCTCCCACATGCTCAAATACCACATCCACACCTTGTTTTTCGGTATAATCTTTCACAGAAGAAATAATATCATCATTATAATGGTCCAATACCAAGTCCGCTCCTAAGCCTTTTGCATGGGCTCTTTTTTCTTCACTTCCACCCGTGGTAATGACTCTACATCCTTTGGCTTTGGCAATCTGGATGGCCATGGTGCCAACGCCTGACCCGGCGCCCCACACAAATACAGTTTCACCGGTTTCAATCTTGGCGCGGCGGACGAGCATCGCATATGCTGTTTGAGCCGATAGGGGAAATGCAGCAGCCTCCTCAAATGATAAATGATCGGGCTTTAATCGAATGCTAGACTCAGGCAATGCAATATACTCGCATTGTGTTCCATCCTGATTTTCGCCCAGTATGCCCCATTGATTGCAATAGTTCTCTTGCCCTCTTGAACAAAATCGGCAATGCCCGCAATAGACTAAAGGTTGAATGCAGACTGCATCACCGGTTTTGAATTGGGATACATCAGAACCAGTATCAACAATCTCGCCTGAACCATCACTTCCCATAATCATGGGCAAAGGCACACCGGGTATGCCGCGGCGAACCCATAAATCTAGATGGTTCATTGCCGATGCCTTAATCTGAATCAATACCTCATTTAATTCTGGTTCGGGATTCGATACAGTTTCGTACCTAAGTACGTCTATACCCCCGTGCTCATGGATGCGGGCAGCGTTCATTCACCCTCAGACTTGGATAAAATCATTTTATCAACACTGTATTTACCGGGACCCAATAATGCAATTGCGGTAAAAATGGAAAAATATATCCATGCACTTTCAGGACTACCTGTGGTGGTAATATGATGCATTGCGGCAAAAAACATAGTTGCCGCTGTCACGACAGCGGCCGGTTGAGTAAATAAGCCTACCAAAACCAAAACAGCACAGATCGATTCCCCTGAGGCAGCCATGAACCCAAATATTGGATTGGCAAAATCTAAAATACCTCCAAAATATTTACTGAATGCGCGACCCAGACCTTCCCATTTTTCAGGGTTGGTAATTTTTTTCCAACCGTGATTGGCAATCATATAATAAGCTGGCAATACACGTAATACTAGTAATCCGTATGCGTTACATTGGGTTAGACCTTTGCAAAAGTCTTTGAGTTTATTCACCCGTTATCCTCATCGTGATTAATATCCTCAAAATCTGCATCTTTAATATTCAAATTTTTATAGGAATCCTTTTTTTTAATGGTGGGATCTTTTGGCTTGGATAGAATGCCCATTCGTTTCACCATGCCATAGACCAAGTAAGCCAATCCCCCCAGAAGTAATAATTTAATCATGTTATAATCCTGTGGTGGGATTGAAAAACTTCGTCCCCGCTACAGGTTGGCGTATATAATTTATCACTTCATCCAAATCCCCCTGGTTATGGACAAAATCAATGTTATTCGTATTGATAATAACCAAAGGTGTGTCTTGGTATCGAAAGAAATATTCATTATACACTTGGTTCAATGCGTCAATATAATCTTCGGACATGTTTTTTTCAAAATCTCGACCCCGCCTTGAGATATTTCGCATAAGTGTTTCTGTATCGGCCTGAAGAAAGATGACCAAATCCGGGCCGATGACATTTCGCTCCATCATGTTTGCAACGGTATCGTAAAGTGACATTTCTTTTTCATTCAAGTTCAATGATGCAAACAGTCGATCTTTTATAAACATATAATCAGTGATGACCAGGTTCTGAAACATATCCACTTGCCGTAAATCTTGCTGCTGTTGATAGCGCTGGAGTAAAAACCACAGCTGGGTTTGAAAGGCATGGCGCTCCGGGTCTTCATAAAATTCAGATAAAAATGGATTATCTTCAAATTCTTCTAAAACCAATTTGGCACCAAGTTTATCGGAGAGGAGGTTTGCCAAACTGGTCTTCCCCACGCCGATGGTGCCTTCTATGGCCACATAATACAAATTTCTCATGCTGATTTTTCCAACTGATGATTCCGAACTGTTGAAGTGTCCGGACATAATTTTAATAGGTCAGAAACCGACCTGCCATAATCTTGAACCATAAATTCCGGTGCAATTTCTGCCCAAGGAACGAGGACAAACTTACGTGCAAAAAGTTCAGGATGTGGAACCTTTAAATGGCCCAAATCAACAGATTTTGTTTCGTAGGCCAATATATCCAAATCAATAACTCTCGGTTCATTTTTTTCATGATCTTTTGGACGACCCAACATGAGTTCAATTCCCTGGCAAACCAATAGCATATCTTCCGGATCGAGAGACGTTTTAATTTCAACAACCGTATTTAAAAAGGCAGGCTGGTCTGTTTTGTATAAAGGATCGGTCTCATAAATGGACGCGGTTCGTTTCACGGATATTTCGTCCCGCACATCCAATGCGGCAATAGCGGTAAATATATTGGTTTCTCGATCGCCGATATTTGATCCAATGCCGAGGTAGACCAATTCAGGCATAATCTGCCTTAGCCCGTTCGATCTCTACTTCGATCGTATCCAGAACCCCTTTCACCGGTGCGTGGGGTTTTCTGACACGAATCATAATTGTATCTATTGGATGATTCTTAATGATTTCTTTCGCAATAGAATTGGCCAGTGCTTCAATGAGATAAAATTTATCTTTCTTCACACAATGATCCACAGTTTTATAAATCGCTTCATAGTTAACCGTATCTTTCAGATCATCTGATTCGCAGGCTACTTTTAAGGATAGATGCATTTCCACATCCACTTCGAACCGTCCACCCAAATGTTTTTCTGATTCATCTACACCGTGGAAGCCGTAAAACTGCATATTTTTTAAACGAATGATTCCCATAAGAAAAAGAATTTACTCGAGGGGAGTTTCCTTAGTCAAGGCGGGGTTCAAATTATTCACAAGTTTGTACCAAAAGGAAATCCAATTGAGTCCGTAGGGTCGAGGCGTGCCTCGACCCTACCGATTGTCACACACTTATTTATCTAAAGTGATTTCAAATCCATTGTATTCACCATCTGGCAAGACAGAAGGCAATCCGTAATTTGGGTTGGTTAAAATTCCATACACATCTGGATCACCGGTTTTCACTTTTTCAAATGTATTCAATTTCCACTCATGGCCAATTTCATCGAGCCGACCGGGATAAGCTTGTCCCCCCATTATACTGGTCAATGCCCAATAGAAATATTCTGTAATCATGCAGTCGTATTCACATGTGTCATCATCATAACTATACCAAGCACCTGCGGGATAATTGGCAGGTGGTGATTCAAAATACCCCCCTCTTGCCTTATCCATGGCACTGGCCAATTTGGAACCCTTTTTTTCGGCCAATTCCGGATATACCTCTGAATACCCTTCGTGGGTAATGAGGTGTAATACTTCTTCTAAAGAAGCATCGAAACGTGAATTGGACGAATTCTTGTTAAAAGATGGAATGGTTTCTTCATCCCATAATCCCTGGGCATGATTCAAGTCCGGTCCATCATAATGAAAATTATCCGCTTCATCTTCATCTTTAAACATGACCAAAGTGGCATTTACTGATTTTAGTTGATCCACCACTGCTTGGTTATCTACTTTGCCATCTTCGTCATTATCCAAGTACTGGGCCATTACTTTTGCTGCGTGGAGGATTTTGGCATCACCTGTAGCTTTGGTTGCTAAAATTTTGATACCGAAAACTGTAGCGGACTTTGAAAAGCCATATCCATTTCCACCATTCTTATCCCCTTTGCACGAAATAAATGCAAAACTAATGATTACACTTAAAATGACTGTGTGTCTTTTCAACATTGTTACTATATAATTCCTTTATAAAACCTATATATGAAAGGCGATCGATTCATAGCAATAAAAAAGCCCCACTCGGTTTCCCGAATGGGGCTTTTCAAAAATGAGTAATCCTCAGATTACATCATACCGCCCATGCCACCCATGCCTGGATCCATTGGCGGCATTGGTGGTGCTTCCTTCTCAGGAATTTCTGTCACAGCCGCTTCAGTTGTCAGGATCATACCTGCAATTGAAGTCGCATTCTGAACAGCCACACGGGCCACTTTAGTTGGATCGATGATACCGGCTTTGAACATGTTTACATATTCGCCAGTACGGGCATCATAACCATAATCGTCTTTACCTTCACGAACCGCTTGGGCTACGATAGAAGGTTCATCGCCTGCGTTTTCGCAGATTTGACGAATGGGCGAATCCAAAGCGCGGCGCATAATGTCCACACCCACCGCTTCTTCTTCGTCGACTTTTACATTGTCCAAAGCAGAAACAGAACGAAGGAGGGCCACACCGCCACCGGGGATGATACCTTCTTCAACAGCGGCACGTGTTGCATGCAATGCATCTTCAACACGGGCTTTCTTTTCTTTCATTTCAACTTCAGTTGCTGCACCTACGTTGATCACTGCAACACCACCAGACAATTTTGCCAGACGTTCTTGCAGTTTTTCACGATCGTAATCGGAGGTTGTTTTTTCTATCTGAACTTTAATCTCGTTGATCCGTGCTTTAATTGCATCAGATTCACCATTACCGCCAACGATAGTGGAATTATCTTTATCAGATACCACCCGTTTGCAAGTACCAAGATAGTCCAGTGTTGCATTTTCCAGTTTATAGCCGGCATCTTCAGAGATGACGGTTCCACCGGTCAATACAGCAATATCTTCTAGCATGGCTTTTCTTCGATCACCAAATCCAGGTGCCTTCACAGCCAATACTTTAAATGTGCCGCGGAGTTTGTTTACAACCAATGTTGCAAGCGCTTCACCTTCAACATCCTCTGCGATGAGCATGACAGGTTTACCGGTCTGAACAACTTTTTCCAATAAAGGAAGAAGATCTTTCATGTTGGATATTTTTTTGTCATAAATCAGGATGTAAGGTTCGTCCATTTCCGCTTCCATGTTGTCAGAGTTAGTGACAAAATATGGAGAGAGGTAGCCACGGTCGAACTGCATACCTTCAACAGTTTCCAAAAAGGTTTCTGCTGTTTTGGATTCTTCAACAGTGATGACGCCGTCTTTACCTACTTTTTCCATGGCTTCGGCAATTTTTTCACCGATTTCCTGGTCATTGTTGGCAGAGATTTTACCGACGTTGGCAATCTGTTCAGAATCGGGTAGGTCTTTGGATTGACCTTGCAGTGCATCCACAACAGCGATAGCAGCCGCGTCAATTCCACGTTTGATAGACATTGGGTTTGCACCTGCAGTCACGTTTTTTAGCCCTTCAGCAACCATTGCCTGGGCCAAAACAGTGGCTGTGGTGGTACCGTCACCGGCAACGTCAGATGTTTTGGAAGCTACTTCCTTTACCATCTGTGCACCCACGTCTTCTAATTTATCTTCGAGTTCTACTTCTTTGGCAACCGTTACACCATCTTTGGTGACTGTTGGTGCGCCAAATTTCTTTTCGATCACGACGTTACGACCTTTTGGTCCGAGTGTCACTTTCACCGCATTGGCGAGTTTGTCCACACCGGCCTTTAAGGCATTACGTGCTTCGAGATCGTATGAGATTTCTTTAGCCATTATTCATTTACTCCTTAAAGGACAGCGAGAATATCGCTCTCCCGCATGATCAAATAATCGGTTCCTTCAAAAGAGAATTCAGTGCCGCTATACTTACCATAGAGGACCTTATCTCCTTTTTTTACTTCCATTGCAACTGTTGTACCTGCGTCGGAAACTTTTCCCGGACCTGCAGCAACAACAGTGCCTTGCTGTGGTTTTTCCTGAGCGGTATCAGGCAGAATGATGCCCCCAGAGGACATTTCTTCAGCCGGAGCCGGTTCAACCACAACACGATCAGCCAAAGGCTTGACATTTAGAGCCATTTCGCTTTCTCCTGTTTTTTAGGTTATTATTAAAATTTTTGTAATGATACATTTTCTGCGAATATGCAGCGCGGAATTTATAAGATAAATAGAAGAAAATTCAACTCATTTTAGCAGTCTTTATGTAAGAGTGCTAATTAAAGAATTACTTGAGTAAAATTAGTTTTTTTGCTTTTCTGAACCTTGGCCCGATGCAGTTGGGGATAGAGATAAAAATAACAGAAGGAGTATAGAAAAATATCCCCAACCCTGTTTGATTCTCATCATATATCCAACGGATAGTTGATGGTCTGTACTAATTGGTTGCCAACAATTTGAGTACAGAAAAGTTATAAATATTAAATGTAATCCTAAACAGAATAATTTTTTCTACATAATCGGTTAAATATTTACATTATTTACACCTTATTTCCCCGTACTGCCGAAACCACCGCTGCCACGTGTGGTTTCTGTAAGTTCTTCTACAAGTTTAAAATGGATGGGAGTACAAACAGCATTCAGATAGATTGGTTCATCATTGGGATCCTCTCACCCAGATGTGTTACTTCATGAATAACATTTTCTTTACTTGTCGAAAGTTTTTGGCCTCCAGCATGTAGAAGTATAATCCCGAACTCACTGGAATCCCTCTATTATCCCTCCCTTGCCAAGTCACTAGATGTGTTCCCATATCCATCCAGCCTTCTTTTAGGGTAGCCACTTCTTGTCCCATTAGATTAAAAACGGTTAAAGTAGCATGGGACGGAACCGGAAGGTCAAAAATTATAGTCGTAATTGGATTAAAGGGATTGGGATAGTTTTGTGCCAATGTAAATGTCTTTGGAATTTCTGCCAGGATAGCCTCAACTTTTGAATCGACATAAGAGGCTTCTCCCGCTAATATGGTCAACGGATAGGAATATTGGTCATTTTCTTTATTTATCCCAATCTCTGAAGTTTCCAGCACATCATAAACTGTTTGGGTAATTCGGTCTAACAACACTACCTTATGTTCCGAAGGCAGGATTCCAGAATGATTCAATGAAAGGCGAAAGAATCCCCATAGGTTTCGGGTATCAAGATTCATTTCCCATATTCCATTCACTTTTTCCGTGGAACGAATGTCGCTGCTCAAAGGCGATTGGACTCCCCATTCCACTCTATTCATATTCAATGAAATGAATTTGTCTATCCCGGGGGGTTCCGGTGTATCATAAATATCCAAATATTCCGAAGCTTCAGGCCTCCTGCCGATTCGGTTAAACCAGTCTCCGTACTCTCTATGAGTTACGGCAATGTTTACTATCCAACCCGGACTACTGCTCTGTCGGGCTAAATTCACCTTGGGCGAAACCAGGGGCTTCAATGTTAAGGGAGTCGGAAACTCTGAATAATTATAAATTGCATATCCCAAGAATGGTTTCAATGTTGTCTGTACATCTGACCATCCCTCTATTCCATCAACCCCGTAGGTTAAAGGGCCGTGAAATGCAGAAGCATCCAA
>LSCF01000025.1 GCA_001577025.1 Fidelibacterota bacterium TCS55
GCAAAAACATATTTCGCTTCCAATTGATCCGCAACGCGATGGAATGAAGGGTCAGATATATTTGAGAATAAAGAATCAACTTGTCTACCTGCCATTGACTGCACAGTTTCAGGAAGTATAAGAAGTTCGGGATCTATGTCTTCAAAGATTCTTTTCATCTTTTCTTGAAATTCTTTTTCAACCCAGGGTTCCACATTCTCAACTTTAACCCCAGCAAATGCTACAGTTGCTGGTTGTCCAGTGGTTAACTGAGCCATGATCAATGAATGAGCCACCAAGATGGCAATTGGTCTAATAATAACTTTCATATAGTTAGAAATTAAATGGTTATATGGTATATAGGCAAAAAAGAAATGGGCTCAATTAAGAGCCCATTTCTCAACATTAACCTGATTAAAGGCCTTCAACAGACCCAGAATAAGATATTACTGGCTGATGTTATCGTTTGAACGTATTTCACTGATTGGAATCGGGAAAAATACGCCAGGACCAGAAAGGATACCACTTACCCACTTAGTGGAAGTATGTCCAAACCGATACATATCTGGCAGACGTTTTCCTTGAATAAACAAGTTCGCACGACGCTCGTGCTGAAGTGCTGCACCAGCATCTTCAGTTGTGTATTCTGCTAGTCCATCAAATGCACGAATCTTATTCAATTCGGCAAGGGTTCCTGCAGCATCACCGCCAGCCATTTTGCCTTCAGCAATGATGAGGTGCATTTCACGTGCTGATACGATGGTAACCGGTGCATAGTCGGTACCGCCATAATCGGTTCTAAATACAGCTTCCTCAGCAACCATGCGTGTATCCTTAGCTCCAGTAACAAGGTCATTTGGGATTGGATCGCCACCCTTTGTGCCACCATGTGCAGGTGAATCAACAAGGTCCATTTCTAGACGGCCATTGATTTGCCATGACATATTGTTAGAGACCGTACCAGGTCCATATACCATTCTCCACTTATAATCACCATCCATAAGGGCTAATGCAGCAGCAGCTTCAGCTGTGCCAGCATTTACATAAGGGCTTGAAGTATTCACAGGATTGACTTTACCCCATACTGCTTTAGCATGAGCAACCCGAGCTTTCATTGCAGCTACTCTAACTACATTATCGTCTTTGGCAATTGAAGCTGCCTTGCCCAAGAGGGCAGTTGCTTCATCATACATAACGCTCATACCAGCGTCACCAAATGGTGTACCAGATACTGTTTTGTCTGAATAGACAAAATCATCAAACATATCTGCGATATAAACGCGAACCATTGCTGCAGTCAAATAAGCACGTACCAAATCTTGACTATCTGGCAATGATCCATCTGCCTGGAAAGCTTCAAGTACGCTAACTGCTTTATCTGCCATCCAACGACCTTCAGTAATAAATGGCCAAGCACCATCAACGAATTCATTATATACGTTGGTCATGCCACCATTATCCAATTCACGCCATGCATCACGTGAACCTGTCCAAACGACTTCATCTCCTGCGACTGCATTTGCAATCATGATGTAGCCTACTCCATTTAATGTAGCATTCCACCCACCGTTTGCAACAGCGCCTGCGGCACTAGGGTCGCCTAAATCGGCCTCCAGCAAACTGTTTGGGTTATCTACATCAAGAGCGCAGCCAATCAAAGCAAATGAAGTTAGCAGGCTGATCAATTTCATTTTCTTAGTCATAATCATACCTCCTATAATCCAACTTTGATGCTAAAGTTAAATGAGCGCGGGATCGGTACACCAAAAGCCTCAATAGACTGTTCGAAATCATTGATTCCACCGTTTGAACGGCTAATTGAGTTCAATTCTGGATCAATACCTGAATAATCAGTAAAGATCATCAAGTTTCGAGCAGCAAATGCAACCGTTAAACTACGAGCACCAAAACGAGCAGCAAATTCTGCTGGTACCACGTATGCAACACTCAATTCACGCCATCTTGTAAAATCACCATCTTCAATAGTATTTAAACCACTATAGGGAGATAGAGCGAGATATTCGCGGACCCAATCGTTTGCGGCTTCTAACCGCTGTGCTCCAGTACTTGCTGGATTTTCAAGGGTCGCTTCTGTCTTCGCTGCTCCAGGGATATTTCTACCAATCCAAGGGTGAGCTTTACGAAAAGCGTCAGTTAAGTTTGTAATTTGGTAATTACCAAATTTGGATTCAAACATAGTATTTATGCGCCAGCTTTTGCCAACTTTGATTGTAGCACCAAAATTCGCATTGTAATCTGGCGTTGGTTTACCTAAGTACCAACCTAATGCACCAGTATCTTTTGCACGACCAGCAGTTACATCGGCTTCGGTTGGAGTTAGCATTGCTGGTTTCCAACCTGATAGAACGCCGGCACCGCCGCTAGCAAAGAACGCATCCAAGGTGCTCTTATCGTCTGCTTTTCCATCACCGTTTGTGTCAATAGGATATTGCGCATCTCGATCTAGTTTTGCACCAAAGTATGCACCAGGTGCATAACCGTTTGTTAGGAAGTTTCTGTATCTTGGGTAAGAACCACCGACTTTTTGCTCAGGAGCATTTAGCTCTATGATTGTTTCCTTCAAATAGGAAATACTACCAAAGAGGTCTACGGTTACACTAGAGTTGCGAATGACAGATGCATCTACACCAACTTCCCATCCACTGGCTTCTAATTTACCAATATTTGAAAGCTGAGTTCTACGAAATCCACCTGATTGTGGGTATTGCTTTTGAATTAAAGCATCCTTTACATCACGTGACCAATATTGAAAGTCAAAAGCTAGTTTATCATTAAATAAGCCAACTTCACCACCCATTTCAATTTCTGTTGAAACTTCAGGTTTCAAATCAGGGTTACCAACATTACCTGGCGCAAGGCCGGGTCCGAATTCGGAAGCCCATGGTACGAAGGTTGTGAATTGATCAAAAGCACCAGGCTGTTGACCTGCTTGACCCCAAGCAAACCGTAGGCGCGCTGTAGATATAGGACCTAACGCACCCACCTGTGCTGTTGGAATGTATGATACATTCATTCTTGGATAAGTAATGGTACTAAACTCAGACCCAAAGGCACTGTTTGCATCATTACGTATTCCAGCAGTAAGGTATAGCCAATCTTGATATCCAACTCTTGTTTGAGCTAGGACACCTGCTTCAATGACTTCTGAGAAGCCAGAGCTAGCTGTGGTAGAACCAAGCGCACCTAGAACTTCAAGTCCTGGGCCTGGGAACTGTTGTCCACCGCCATTCATGGATTTCACAATCGTTTGAAACGCTTGAAAACCAAGTACGGATTCATGGGATATAATTCCCAAATTGCCTGCATAGTCTGCTTTCAGATCCAAGGAATAAACTTTTTTGTCTATTTTACCTTTATATAAAGCACCCTTTGTTGCATAGCCAATCATTCCATCTACATTATATCCGAATGGCGTCATGTCTGTGCTTTTGTTAAGGGTGGAATTCATACCAAAAGTTCCAGCTAGGTTTAAGCCATCTGATACTTTGTAGGTAGTATTTAGAGAGATAGTTGTGTTGTCACCTTCGTTTGCAAGCATACGATAGGTAGTTTCACGTGCAGTTCCAAATGCTCTGGAACCAGTACCATTACTCTCGGTAGCATATTCAGGTTTACCCATCTGAATTAGAGATGTTGTACCATAAATATTGTTATTATTTTGGATAGTATTATGATCCACATAAGAATAGTTTGTTGACAAACGAATCCTTAAACGATCCGTCGGCACAATATTCAATGTTGCGCTGGCCATAAACTGGTCACGCATGTCATTTGAACCCGGCTTGGTTGGGTCAGCAGCGCCAACCGGCTTACCAAGTATTTTGGCATTTTCATCATAGGGTCCATCACTATTTAGGTATCTAATGCTTGCAAAATAAGTTGCTCCAGGGGCACCACCTCTGACTGATGCAGAGAGAGTAGACCTAGATCCAGTATCGTAAAGCCAACCTACCATTGGGACTTCGATTACTTCATAAGGTTTTAAACCACTTTTGTTAAATAGGCCAGCCATACGAGTAGCGGTTTCTTGATCCCGGGCAAAACCGGAATTTGGCTTCCATTTACTTTCATCGTATGTGCTTGTACCTTGTTCAAGTTCAACAGTGAATTGTGGTTTAGAAATAGACCCTTGCTTCGTAAAGATCTGAACGACACCACTGGCCGCCTGAGTTCCATAAAGTGAAGCAGCAGCAGCACCTTTCAGGATTTCAATGCGATCAATTGCATCTGGATTAATCTCATCCAAGCGAGAAGGTCCACCACCAGGTCCTACTCCGCCGCCACCATTATCAACTCGAACACCATCAATGTAGATAACGGGTTCATTTGATTGAGAAAGGGTAGAAGTACCACGGATACGGATTGAGGCACCTTCGCCATTGAGTCCGCCATTGGGTAGCATTACTACACCTTTTTCACGACCTTGTAGAATGTCTGAAAAATTTGAAATGGGCGCATCTTCAAGTGCGTCCATATCTACTATTCCTACTGAGTTACCAACTTTTGATTTTTCAACAGCTGTACCTGTACCAGTCACAATGACCTCATTCAGGTTCAATGCCGCAACTGACAGAGTGAAATCTGCAGTTGTGCTGCCATCAGCAGCAATATTGACATTGGCTGAGCTGCTAGCGTAACCAATATAGTTGGCATTAAGTCTCTGATCGCCTGCAGGCACACTACTGATAGAATACTCACCATTCACATCTGTTGCAGCACCTAAATTGGTTCCGACAACTAAGACGTTAGCACCTACCAGAGGGTCACCCGTATCTGCGTCAGTGACTCGACCGGAAACTGATCCATTTTGAGCAATAAGGAATGAAGCCATTCCAAAAAGCATCAAAACAGATAGTACCTGTCTGGGTATGATTAATTTAATCATTAAGCCTCCTTAGATTAATGTTTACTCGAGAGATAATTAGGTATACTGAATATATATAGGGTATTATTAGCATACTTTACTTCCCTCTTTGGAGGATGCTAAGGAGTATTACCATAAAAAGGCAACATTTATTTTAAGTGAAAATTTTACTGTATATTTTCATATTCAATAAGTCAATCAATGTTAGTTTCACTAAATTAGAGTTATGCTTATTTGGATTAGAACATTAATTCGTAACAGTTTTTTTCAGGTCGGCGCAGGGATTCTTTTGACAATGATCCTTGGTGGTGCAATGCTTCAGTTTTTAGAACCTGGCGATATTTCCAAGGATGATAATCCATATTGGTGGGCAATTGTTACCATGACTACAGTGGGTTATGGCGATTTTTCACCGGAAACCCCAGCGGGTCGTATTTTTGCTGTATTGATCATGTTTATTGGTATTTCATTGGTATCATTATTAACAGCGTCCATTTCTTCAATCTTTGTGGCGCAAAAAATTCGGGAGGGTAAAGGTTTGGAAAAATTGAATTTGACTAATCACCTCATTTTGTGTGGTTGGAATCCCAATGGGGAAAGGGTTCTGGATTCAATTCAGCACCTCAGTGGGATGAAAAAAAGAGACTTAGTCCTCATCAACGAATTGAATGAGGAAGAAGTGACTATGCTCAAAAACAGGTATCAGGGCATGCATATTCATTTTGTTACGGGGGATTTTACACAAGAAGAAATCCTCAACCGCGCCGGCATTCTCGATGCTGATACGGTGATGGTCATTCCCAATACTACAGGTTCTGAGGTCGCGACTTACGATGAAAAGACCATTTTTGCTACACTGACCATAAAAAGTATGGATTCCAATATTCGTGTGGTGGCTTATTTGCTGGATCGTGAAAACCTAACCCATATTAAGCGGGCCGATGCCGATGAAGTTGTGGTTGGTGATGATTTTTCAGCCCATATATTGGCGTCACACGCAGTGGATCCGGGCGTCCCCCAAATTGCAAACCAGCTCATCGAAAGCAATTCTAAATCAAGGTTTAAGCGGGTGGAAATCCCTTCCCAATTTGTGGGTCAGCACTACGATGCATTGTTCGACCATTTTAAAGATAAGGACGGCTCTATTTTGATTGGTGTATTTTCTGAGGATGAAAATTTAGGCATCGGTGCCATTTTATCTTCTGATGCTTCCGCTCTGGATGCCTTTATTGAACGCAAATTGAAAGATGGCGGTATCTCCCTTCAGGAAGAAAGTAAGATCAATGTGGTCGTGAATCCCGGGAAGGACTACATCCTGAAAGAAGGAGAACGGGCCATTATAATTCCGTGAGGTAATGATGAATAATGAACAATTAAAACAATTTCAAATTTTTGAAGATCTCACCGACGATCAAATCAACCAGTTCCATGGCGCCTTGAAATCCGTTGAGATGGAAAAGGGCGAACAATTCATTACCGAGGGAGAAGAAGGAGACTGCATCTATTTACTACTCAGCGGTGAGGTAGAGATTAACCAGGCCCTAACCCTTTCCATGAACAAAGGGAAATCAGACAATCGGGAAAAGGCCATCTTAAAATTGTCCGCAGATATCCATCCCCAATTTGGCGAAATGTCCATGTTTAATGAGGGCGATCGCAGGACTGCCAATGTGAGGGCCGAATCTTCATGCGCCTTGGCGCGCCTCGATAAATCGGACTTATTTTCCATTTGTGATGCCAATCCGGAGATTGGATATATTGTTATGCGTAACTTGGGTCGAATCATTTCAGGGAACTTGGTGAAAGCGAATCAAAATGTACTCAAACTCACCACTGCTTTTTCTTTAATTTTAGATCGATAATTCGACCATATTTTTGTCATATTTCACATTAATCTAATTCAATATGTCAACGTCGCAAATCGATAAAACCTACAATTGGGATAAACTAGAGGACCATTGGTACCAGCATTGGCTGGAAAAGGGTTATTTCAAGGGCGATCCTGATTCTGATAAGGAGCCCTATTCCATCGTAATTCCACCCCCCAATGTGACGGGGATGCTTACCATGGGGCACGTACTGAACAATACCATCCAGGATGTATTGATTCGCAAGGCCCGTATGGAAGGGAAGAACGCCTGCTGGATACCCGGTACGGACCATGCTTCCATTGCTACTGAATCTAAAGTGGTGAAGATGCTGGAAAAACAGGGTATTTCTAAAGATAGCCTATCTAGAGATGAATTCATGACCCACGCATGGGCGTGGAAGGAAAAGTATGGTGGTATCATTATTAATCAGCTCAAGAAACTGGGTTGCTCTTGCGATTGGGATCGGGAACGATTCACCATGGATGAGGGCTATTCCAGAGCAGTGTTAGAGGCATTCGTCCAATTATACCATAAAGGATTAATCTACAAAGGCCATCGATTGGTGAATTGGTGTCCGGTGTCCAAATCGGCCATCAGCGACGAAGAGGTCATTCACCAAGATAAAAACGGCAAACTTTGGCATTTTCGCTATCCCATCACTGGCACAGAAGATTATTTGGTGGTGGCCACGACTCGTCCCGAAACCATGTTAGGGGATACGGCTGTAGCAGTCCACCCCGAGGATGAACGGTATAAAAATTCAATCGGGAAAACGGTGACACTACCATTGGTGGGACGTGAAATTCCCATTATCAGCGACACCTATGTGGATAAAGACTTTGGTACGGGCTGCGTAAAAGTGACCCCGGCCCATGATCCCAACGACTTTGCAATGGGTGAGCGGCACGATTTAGAATTCATCAATATTATGAATGATGATGCATCCATGAATTCGGAAGTGCCGAATAAATTTCAGGGATTATCTCGGGAATCAGCGAGGAAGACCGTCGAGAAAGAGATGGAAGCAGAAGGATATTTAGACAAAGTCGAAGATTATTCGAATAACATCGGATTTTCCGAACGTGGAAATGTGCCAATCGAATTTTATATTTCTGAGCAGTGGTATTTAAAAATGGATGAATTGGCCAAGCCAGCTTTGGATGCGGTAAATGACGGGCAAATTAAATTTCACCCTGCCCACTGGACCAAGACATACAACCACTGGATGGAAAATATTAAAGATTGGTGTATCAGTCGCCAACTCTGGTGGGGGCACCAGATTCCTGTTTGGTATAATAAAGATAATCCGCAACAATTGCATGTCTCCGTAGATGGGCCTGAAGATCCGGAGAATTGGACGCAGGATGAGGATGTATTAGATACATGGGCATCGTCATGGCTTTGGCCTTTTGCCGTCCAAGCGTGGCCAGAAGCAGAAAAAAACCTTAAAACATTCTACCCTACGGATGCATTGGTGACGGGCCCGGACATTATTTTCTTTTGGGTGGCCCGTATGATTATGTCTGGATATGAATTTTTAGATGATATCCCATTTAAGGATGTGTATTTCACATCCATTCTCCGAGATGAAACAGGGAAGAAGTTCAGCAAATCTTTGGGTAATTCTCCTGATCCATTTGATTTATTTAAAGAATACGGCACAGATGCAACACGATTCGGCACCATGCTCATGGCGCCCCAAGGGTTGGATGTGCTCTTTTCCAATTCCCGGTTAGAGATTGGCCGAAACTTCATGAATAAACTCTGGAATGCATCCCGGTTTGTCCACATGAATTTGGAAAGGGGCGGGGCTCCGAAAATTGATTTAGAGTCCGCTGAATTGGATTTGCCGGAACGATGGATTTTGAGTCAGCTTAATCAAACGGCTATTCGAGTGAACCATCAATTGGATCGCTTCCATTTCAATGAAGCGGCCAAGGCCATCTATGAATTTACATGGGGTGACTTTTGCGATTGGTATATCGAAATTGCCAAAACACGATTTTACGGAGATGATCCTCATAAAGCGGATGTGTCACGAGTAGTGGCCGTCCATGTGATTAAAGGTATTTTGACCCTCCTTCATCCTTATTCGCCATTTATAACAGAAGAGATATGGTCCTATTTTAGGAACGATGCCGATTCAGATTTAATTGTATCCCCATGGCTCAATGGTAATGAATCACAGGCAGATACTGAAGCGGACACCTCAATGGGCTTGCTGAAAGAAATGGTAACGGCCGTTCGGACTATCCGCAGCCGCATGAATGTACCACCAGGTAAAAAGGCGGATTTGGTGATTCGAAATGTAAATGGCCACCAATCCAACATTGAATCTTTTGATGACATAATTAAAACACTGGGGCGGATTAATAAAATTACCCTCGGTGCGAACTTAGAAAAACCGGATCAATCGGCCACCGCAGTGGTTCAAAAAATGGAACTGTTTGTTCCGCTCAAAGGATTAATAGATTTAGACCAGGAAATTGCCCGACTTTCAAAGCGTTTGGATGAACTGAAAGGGCACCTTGTGGGGGTAGAGAAAAAATTAGCGAATGAGAATTTTGTAAATCGGGCACCAGAAAATGTGGTGGCCCATGAAAAGCAAAATTTGCAGGACATGACTGCAGAATTCGACCTCGTCAAAGCAAACTTGGATATGCTGCAATGAAGAAAATAATCATCGGAATCCTGACCTTTTTGTCGCTCACAGCGGCCCAATCGAACCATGCCACCATGACCATGTATAAAGATGGATTTGCTCTCATCAAACAACCTGTGGCATGGAACATTCAATCGGGAGAAAACACCATTGCATGGGACCTCCTCCCAACAGGCATGATTAAAGATTCGCCATTCTTGACCTTAGAAAATGCGGAAGTGAAGATGCAGCGCTTGAATCAGGATGTCTTTCATTTTTCTGAGCATCTTCATAATTATCTGGGCGAAACCATTGATGTAGAATTAATTAATGGATCTTCGCTCACGGGGACGCTGGTAGAAATTAGCGGCAGTACCATCACCATCACCCGAAGGCGATCCATCATTTCATTTAAAAAAGAACGGATTGACTACATCACCGTACCAGGGAAATTAGAAAATGTCATGTTTAAACCATCCCTCACTTGGAACATTGATCCGGATAAAAAATCCGGGCCCGTACGAGGCAATCTCATTTACCTTTCTCGGGGATTTGACTGGGACGCCATCTACAGACTCATCCTGGATGAATCGGGAAGCGGTGCAGAATTACTTGCGGAAGCCTACATCAAAAATAATAGTAATCTTGATTTTAAGAATGTATCCCTCCAATTGGTAGAAGGGAAGCTGAAGCAGAATGGCCACATGAATGTTCCGCCCATGATGATGCGCTCCATGGCCGCGCCCAATGAAAACGCAGGACCGCAGGAAGAACAGTTGGGGGATTATCATATTTACAATCTTGGTGGTAAGGTTGGCCTAATGGGAGAAGAAAGTATTACCACACGGCTCTACCCTTCGAAAAAAGTGTCCTTCCAAAAAACATATTTATTTGAAAATGATGAACAGAGCCAAACCGAAGAACCATTAGGGATCGAATACCAGATCGCCAATACGGAATCCAATAATTTGGGTGTACCTCTGCCCCAAGGGAAAATTCAATTGTATCAAACAGGGCGGAGCGGTTCCATTGAATTTGTGGGTGAAGATGAAATTCGCCAAGTGCCCAAAGGGGCCACTGCCACCATCATCTCCGGGAAGGCCTTTGACGTGGTGGGGAAACGAACAGTTTTGAATTACGACCGTCAGCGGAAGAGTGAAGAAGGGTCCATCAGTATTGAAGTGACCAATACGTTGGATCATGAAATCAAAGTCCGCCTCATTGAGCATATTTATGGTGATTGGGTGGTGAGAGACGCCTCCGCCAATTATCGCAAAAAAGATGCCTCTACCATTCATTTTCCCCTCACCATTTCTGGTAATGGATCACAGACAGTGACCTATACTTACCGCAAGGAATGGAATTAAAAGAATTGTGCCTGAAAAGGCTCTAACCCTTTCTACCTCTATCCAATCTATCAAAGGCGTCGGTCCGTCCCGGATGGATGCTTTATCAGCAATCGGCATTCATACCGTTTCTGATCTGCTTCATTATTATCCAAGGAAGCACTTAGATCGCACCACCGTCACCCCAATCTCCAAATTAAAGAAGGATCAAGAGGCCACCATTATCGGCAAAGTCGAAGCGGCTGATATGCGCCGAGGGAAACGGCGCCAATACTTTCAGGCCATTCTTTCTGATGGTAAGGGTATGATAACACTCACCTGGTTTAATGGGGCGCGATATATCAAAAAAGCTATCAAGGTAGGAGATCGTCTCGCCGTGAGCGGCAAAGTTGAATTTTTCAACGGCTACCAGATTGTCCACCCGGAATACGATAAACTGAAAGCAGATGAAGACCCGGTGAATTCCGGTTTGGTCATTCCATTATACTCGATTCCTGCCGAATTGAAAAAAACTCGGTTGGATAGTCGCGGCCTTCGTCGCCTCATTAAATCTATTTCTGATTCATTAAAAGAAATTCCCGACCATTTTTCGCCTGATTTCCTGAAAGCCAATGGACTCACTCATATCAACAGCGCCCTACGAAATATCCATTTTGCCGAATCTGAAGATGTGCTTCAGGCCGCCATCCATCGATTAAAATTTGACGAACACTTTTTTCTTCAAATGCTTATGGCATTGCGGAAATCATCCATCCAGCAGACTGGGACGAAAGCACTCACCAAGGTTGGTCCTCAAGTAAAACTCATTTCGGATCGTTTGGATTTTGAATTGACGATCGCCCAGAAAAAGGTCATCAAAGAAATTAAGGATGACATGGCGCGACCCTTTTCTATGAATCGCCTCTTGCAAGGGGATGTGGGCTCAGGGAAAACGATTGTGTCCGTCTTGGCGGCAGCCATTGCAGTAGCGAACGATGTGCAGGTGGCGGTCATGGCGCCTACAGAAATTTTGGCCCACCAGCATTTTGAATCTTTCAAAAAACATGCAGAAACGGCCCACATGACCTGCGCCATATTGGTGGGGGGCACACCGGCCAAAGAACGGCAGGCCATTCTTGAGGGTTTAAAAGAAGGGCGGATTGACATTATCATTGGCACCCACGCCCTCATTCAAAAGGATGTGGCATTCAAATCATTGGGATTGGCTATTGTGGATGAACAGCACCGCTTTGGCGTCCTCCAGCGGGGTGACCTTACTGCTAAAGGATTGAATCCTCACCTGTTGGCTATGACTGCCACACCCATCCCCCGAACATTGGCCATTACTTACCACGGGGATATGGATCTATCCATTATTGATGAAATGCCGAAAAATCGTCTTCCTGTGGTGACGAAAGTGGTGGATGAGGTACGACTGAAAAAAGTGTACGAATTTATTAAGACCGAAGTGGTCGCTGGTCGTCAAGCCATGGTGGTTTATCCATTGGTGGAGGAGACGGAAAAATCTGATTTGGCTGCGGCGGTGGAGATGCACGAGCATCTCTCCCAAAAGATTTTCCCCAATTTAAAAGTGGGGCTCATTCACGGGCGAATGAAAAAGGATGAAAAGGATGGGGTCATGGATGCCTATGCCCGGAATGAAATTCATATGTTGATTTCGACCACGGTGATTGAGGTGGGGATCGACATCCCCAATGCTACAGTCATGTTGGTTGAACATGCAGATCGGTTTGGTTTGACCCAACTTCATCAGCTTCGGGGCCGTGTGGGGCGGGGGAGTGAAAAAAGTTACTGCATTCTCGTCCGGCGGAATTTCACGGACAATTCGAAAAAGCGCCTGCGGATTATGGAATCCACCACCGATGGATTTGTCATTTCAGATGAAGATTTAAAACTCCGCGGTCCGGGAGAATTTTTTGGTATTCGTCAGAGTGGATTTTTAAAATATAAAATTGCAGATATGGTGACGGACGGCCCAATCCTTCGAAACGCCCGCCAAGCCGCTTTTGAGTTGGTGAAGGCAGACCCGAATTTAAATCAGCCGGAGCATGAACTGATTCGCACCCGCTTTATGGCAGAATATCAGGATAAACTGGAGCAGGCGAATATATCTTGATTGTTTAATTGTAAATAGCCTATGTTTTATTGAAACTTGGCAAGTAAATGTAATTTGGTAAGAGGGTATTCTATGAAAATGACATTAAAGGATTTCTCAATATTTTTTGTAACATTAACATTTATAATTGGTTGCGGGGAAGCAACGCCTGAAGTTCTTCCTGAAGAAGAAATGTATGGTACACAAATTATGTTTCATTCGAATCGTGATAGCACAAATGAAGTATATATAATGAACCCAGATGGAAGCCTTCAAACCCGAATTACAAATAACAATATTAGAGAAGTTGATATAAAATATTCAGATAGTCAAAGTAAGGTTGTTTTTAACGATTATAGGGAGAAAGATATTTATACAATATCTAAAGATGGGGAATCGTTAAAAAATATTACCAATACACCCGGAATAACTGAAGTCCTATCAGATATATCAACAGATGGTAATAGTATTCTATTCACTATGGATAGAGATATAAAGAATTTTGATACGTATGTATTTAATATTAATGAATCTGATGTGCGTAAATTAGTTGTAACGCTAGATAGTTTAAGTTGTTTTCGTCCAGAATTTTCTCCTAACGGCGAAAAAATAGTTTTTCAAACCAATAGGTCCAATATAGAGTCATCGGTTATAGCTATTATGGATGTGAACGGTCAAAATTTTAAGTATATATCCGGCGATTCTACTAGAAGTCATTTCCATTATTCCCCAATGTTTACACCTGACGGAAACTATGTTGTTTATAGGCGGTTAGATAATTTTCATATTGTTGATTTAAATAATCTCAATACAACAGTAATAAACCTTGATGGTGGTCGTTTGGTTGGGAAGTATAATAAACTAGAAGATATTTCGAGTAGTAATGTTCTATTATTTTCATCATTCAGAAATGAGAAAACAAATTTATTTTTGATAGATATAGATGGCTCAAATGAATTTCAATTAACCAATGATGGAGGATTCAATGGGAAATTTTCACCCGATGAATCTCATATTATCTTCAATACCCATCAAATATATAGAGTTGATAAAGATGGGAAAAATTTAACAGCTTTAACAAAAGATGGTGGATGGCTCCCTCAGTATGTGCCTGGTTATAACGAAAATGAGTAAATTATTCACCCGGTAGGGTAAAGTATAAAATAAATTATAATCATCCCGATTATTATCGGGTCTCAAACAGTAATTCATTCTGATCTGAATCCTTATAAAACTATTTTGCCACGATTTTCCTAATGCGACATAAAAGGCCGTGATTTATTAGACCTGTTGTATTTAGACAAAAGGACAGAGAGAAAATATCAATTTGAATGAACCTATCCATTTAATCCAAATTTTACTGTATTTTCCCCGGCTGTTTTTGTCAGTATATGAAACAATTACTCCCAATTTGAATTAAAGCCACTTTAAGAGGAAAATCATGGCCGAAGAACAAATGAAAAAAGAAGATCAATTATTTATCCATCTGGTGAATACATTCGTCCAAAGTGCATGGATATCACTGGGTAAAGTGAAAAATCCTGTGTCCGATACATTAGAACGGAATCTGGATCAAGCCACCTATTATATCGATCTGCTGGATATGCTTCAAACCAAAATGAAGGGCAACCTGAGCGAATGGGAAGAGCAGTATATTATCCATAGCTTGAGTGAATTAAAACTCAACTTCATTGACGAACAGAAGAAGGGTTCTGAGGAACCCACGGATGCAGGGGCACCTGAGGGCAGCGAGGGCGCTGCACAGGATGATGCATCTGGAGAAGGCAGTGGAACTGAGGCGACTGAAAACGCTGAAGCAAAAGAAGAACCAAAATCTGAAGAAAAGCCCAAAGCTAAAAAGAAGACGAAGTCTTCGAAAAAGACAAAGTCTAAAAAAGCAAAGAAAGACTAAGATTTGATCCATACCGACTATATTCGATTGAACCGCATTTTCGCCGGGGTGGCTCTGGCAATTTCATTTTTGGTCTATCTCCTCACCATGGCCGATACGGTCCCCTATTGGGATTCGGGTGAATTTATTGCCACATCCTATATTTTGGGCGTGCCTCACCCGCCGGGGAGTCCATTGTATTTAATCATCGGTCGTGTCTTTTCTATGATTCCTTTTAACCCGGATATTGCCTTTCGGGTGAATTTGATTTCTCCCGTGGTGAGTGCTTTGGCAGTCATGTATCTGTATCTCTCTACGGTAAAACTCATCTCCAATTATAAAGGGAAAATCCAAACCCAGATGGATGCCATCATTGCTTTTGGCGGATCATTGGTGGGTGCCCTCACGTTTGCTTTTACGGATTCCCATTGGTTCAACGCCGTTGAAGCAGAAGTCTATGGATTCTCTACATTTTTCACCGCCATCGTAGTGTGGCTCATCCTCCACTGGCAAGAAAGGGCCGATGAAAAAGGAAATGAACGGTATATCCTGATTATTGCCTACATGATTGGTCTTGCCACCGGCGTTCACCTTTTGAACCTA
This sequence comes from Fidelibacterota bacterium TCS55, assembly GCA_001577025.1. Classification (GTDB taxonomy): domain Bacteria; phylum Fidelibacterota; class Marinisomatia; order Marinisomatales; family TCS55; genus TCS55. The sequence continues at coordinate 15,312 of LSCF01000025.1, forward strand.
TTGGCACTCCCATTTATTGCCCTCATCATTTATTTCCGCAAATATAAATTTTCTTACAAAGGATTCATCATTACCGCCGCCATTACGGGTGCCGTCTATTTGATTATCAATGCAGGCATTATTAACGGTACACCGAAATTGGTCGATGCCCTGGGATTGACCATGGTCATCCTGCTGGGATTAGTCATTTTTGGGGGCATGGTGGCCACCATTGTGATGAAACGATTTCAGTATGCTTTGGCACTCACATCTATGGTACTCATATTAATTGGATATTCTAGCTATGCCATGATTTTTGTCCGTTCAGGTCAGGATCCTGCTATCAATGAAAATGACCCATCTAATGTTTCTCGGGCCATCGCATATATGGAGCGGGAACAATATGGCCAAATGTTTCAATTCCCTCGCCGCTATGATGGCTTACCCGCAAAACACGAAGCCGTAGGGAGACCGACACAAGGTAGAGAATATTCTTCATCCCAAGAGCGGAAATACAAAACATACCGCTTGGATAAGCAATGGGATTATTTTTGGAACTACCAGGTGAAGAAAATGTATTGGCGGTACTTTCTCTGGCAATTTGCAGGACGAGGTCCCAGCACAGATTCTTATGTGACAGCTTACGGTGCCAATACGAATGAAGATGGGGTGGACTGGTTCCAGTTTGGATTGCCGCTGGCATTTCTCTTTGGATTATGGGGCATGTTCTTCCATTTCCAAAAAGATCGGGAGCAGGCATTCTCCGTCTTTTCTCTTTTTCTCATGACAGGCTTGGCCATCATTATATTTGTGAATCAGGATAATCCCCAACCCCGTGAGCGTGATTATTCTTATGTGGGTAGTTTCTTTGCCTTTTCTATGTGGATATCCATCGCCGCAGCTGCCATGGGCGACCGAATCCGAAAATTACTCAAAGATAAGCCCGTGGCGAAGAATGCAGTGGCCGGTGCAATGGCTGTCCTGCTTTTGGCCATGCCCGGGATGATGCTGAAAGCCAATTATCATGAACATGACCGTTCTGATAATCGGTTGGCTTGGGACTATAGCTACAATATTTTGCAATCCTGTGAGCCCAATGCCATCATCTTCACCAATGGAGATAATGATACCTTTCCACTATGGTATTTGCAGGAAGTGGAAGGCATCCGAAAGGATGTAACCGTCGCCAACCTGAGTCTATTGAATACAGAATGGTATATCCGTCAATTGCGAGATTCCCGCCGGGGACAGGTGGATCAAGAAGGGCGGGAGCTCCAGCGCTTCATCAATATGACTGATAAACAGATTATGGATATTTCATCGGGGCTTCAGCCCTGGCAGGCGAAAAATGTGCGAATTCCCACACCGAAGTCCGATCGAAATGAAGATGGATTTATTGAGTGGCGGGTTGAGCCCACTTTCGCCGGTGCGGCCCTCATGGTGAAAGATATGATGATTCTGAAAATCATCTCCGATGCCCAATGGAAATATCCCATTTACTTTGCCGTTACTGTACCTGCATCCAACCGATTGGGATTAGAAAACCATATTGAAATGGAAGGATTGGTGTACCGCCTTAGGCCTCACAAAGTGGATGGCAGAAACCCCATCAATGAAGAACGGATGTGGACAAATCTCATGTCTGGCCATGGTTCCGAAGTATGGGAGCGGGATATTGAAGCACGGGAATGGCATTCACTGGAAGGAGACATTTGGTCCAAAGATTATATGCCCGGCTACCTCTATCGGAATTTAGGCCGGGAGGATGTGTACTATTTCCCATCCACCAATATTCGGTTGCTCCAAAATTTAAGAAGTGCCCATATGCAATTGGCCGCTCATCATTATATGTCCTTTAAAGATCATGAAAATACCAACCCGGAAAAATCCGAAGATCACCGGAAAAAGGCATTGGCTGTCATTGAAAAAATGCAGGACAGTATTCCTGAAAAGACAATCCGCTATGATGCGAAAGAACTTCATTATCAAGTGGCCCGCCTCTACGGCGAATTGGGGAATACGGACGAATTGAAGCGCATTATGGATTTATTAAGCGCCCGAGCCGATTTAAATATTCGAGATCAAGTGGAGTATGGCCAAGTGTATCTCTCCCAACTGAATGATTTTGACAGAGGGCGAACCATCTTTGAAGGTCTCTATTCAGATTTTAAAACCATGGAAAGTGGCCAACGCCTTTCTTCAGCTAAAGAGATGGAGCAGTGGCGGAACTACTTTACGCAGATTGTATCTTCATTGGTCTTTACTTATAAACAGCTGGATATGAAACCCAAGGCAGAAGAAATCCTTTCCGATTGGCTGGATAAAAACCCTAACGACCCCGTGGCCCAAAAACTGCTGGAAGACCTACGTAAGGAATAAGGAATAAGGAAAAACTTGAAGGATATAGACATCATTCCTTTTTCCTTTTGCCTTCTTCCTTATACACAAAACAATGCCTAACCCCCTCGTCAGCATAATTATTCCCCATTGGAACGGGATTGATGTATTGTCTGAGTGCCTTGAATCCTTGGCGCAAACCCAATACGACCCATTCGAAATCATTGTAGTGGATAATGCATCCACTGATGGGAGTCCCGACTGGGTGAGTCTGAATTATCCTCAAATGAAACTCATAGAGAATGATCAAAATTATGGGTATGCCGGTGGGTGCAACCGTGGGGCAAAAGCAGCCACAGGGGATTACCTTGTTTTCTTAAATAACGATACGATTCAAGATCCCAATTGGCTGTCGCCCTTGGCTGATTTTTTAAATTTGAATCCGAAAGTGGCAGCAGTTCAGCCCAAAGTCTTGAACTTTTTTGATCGAACCCAATTTGATTATGCAGGTGGTGCCGGTGGTTGGATTGATGTATTGGGTTTCCCTTTCGCTCGGGGGCGTGTCTTCCAGGAATTGGAAACAGATGAAGGACAATATAATGCCATGCGTCCTATTTTTTGGGCGAGCGGTACAGCGCTCATGGTCCGCAAGGTTGACTTTGAGGCTGCCGGTGGATTTGATGAAACATTTTTTGCCCATCAAGAAGAAATCGACCTCTGTTGGAAATTCCGTCTTATGGAGAAAGAAACCTGGGCCATTCCCAGTGCAGTGGTGTATCATAAAAATGCCGTAACCCTGCCCATGTTTTCTCGGCAGAAGCAATATCTGAATCATCGAAATTCGTTTCTAATGGTCCTCACCAATTACAGTTTACCATTGACCTTATATATGACGCCCATCCGCTTTGCATTAGAATGGGTGGCTTTGATTTATGCTTTAGTCCGATTGGATATGAACCATGCGCTGGGCATACTCCAATCCTTATTTTGGATACTCACCCATCCCCATATTATTTGGAAACGCCGTGGCCATACCAAGCGAATCCGCACCGTGAAAGATAAGGATGTGCTACCCTGGATTTATTGGGGCAGCGTTGTGTTTGATTATTATATCCGCCGGAAGAAACGATCGGCGGCAATCGTTAAAGAATAAATCAGTTATTTCTAAGCCCGCGGAGGTAGTCCTCCTTATGGGCAGGGTCCATTTCGGACAGGCGGCTCAGTATATCATTCTGGCCCAGCACATTAAGTCGATGGACCAATTTTTTACGATTGGCATTGAGAAAGTATAAAGTGCGGCCAGTGGGGAATTGGCCAAAGACCAATTCTAACCCTTCCATCATTAGACCAAGTTCTTTTAGGGCGTCATCGGGCTTACCCTGATCAAATAAATCCATGGCTACGTAGTAGGCAAACCTTGCTTCCCGAAGTCCTTTATTCCCCGTCACCTCTTTCAAGACTTGTACCCGGGTGCTCCATCCTTTGGGATAGTCTGAAGCCATCCCTCTAAAAGCAATCTCCCGGGCTTGATCATAAGCGTGGTTGCCCCCATAAAAATCGTATGTATCCATCCAGCCGGCGAGGACGGTATAAGCATAGAAGGATAAAAAGCTGCCGAGTGGGTCAAAAATGACCGGATCGAATTGGATGGATGTGCCGGGGTTGTAGTAGAATTGAAGTGCTTTATCAAAATAGCGAATATCCATCCCATCAAAAACCAATACTTGGGCATGAAAGGTTTCCATACCGCCCTTTTGAGCCATACCTTGAAAAACGATAGAAATATTTAGGGGAATTTTTAACCCTTGAAATTGCTCATCCCAAATACGGCCTGAGAAGAATCGATTTACTTCATCCCGAATGGAGGACACCTTTTGCCGCTCTGTATCTCGAAGGAGCCGATCATCTACCGTAACACTCACTTTACCAAATTGGCTAAAGGCCATGGTACCTAGGAGTAGTAAGAAGAGTAGATATCTCATGGCAAGAAAGTAAGGGAATTCTGCCATCTAAAAAAGTCTCATCCTATCTGTTCTAATGCCATACATCTCACCATTTATTTGTCTTAATTTATGTAATGGCAAATATTAAACATTTATTAGAAAGCCAACCAGAGCCACGAGCTATTCTTCAAAAAATCGGTACCATTGCTGCTGCTCATAAGAAGGAAGTCTATGTGGTAGGCGGTGTGGTTCGCGACCTTTTTCTCAATCGCCCATTAAAAGAGATCGACCTCATGGTGGTGGGTGACGGTATCGAATTTGCCAAAATAATTGCCAACAAGATGGGCATTAAAAAAGTAGTCCCATTTCCTAAGTTTTCTACGGCTCATATTCCTTCAAAGCCAATCCCAATTGAGGTGGCTGCCGCACGAGAAGAAGCCTACGATGACAATTCTCGAAAGCCTAAAAGTGTAGTCTATACGGATTTAAAAGGGGACTTACTCCGGCGGGATTTTACAGTGAATGCCATGGCCATGGATATAACTCCGGACCATTTCGGAGACCTTCATGATCCCCACGGTGGTGTGCAAGATCTGCTGGCGAAACGGTTGGTAACCCCTTTAGACCCGGATGAAACATTTTCTGAAGACCCATTGCGGATGATTCGCGGTGCCTATTTTGCATCCAAACTGGGGTTCACTATTGATGATGAATGTTTGGCATCCATGAAGCGACAAGCAGATCGAATCACCATCGTATCTCAAGAGCGGATTACCACTGAATTTTGTAAAATACTCGCTACAGATAAACCATCGGTGGGATTAACGATTCTACAGGATGTGGGACTCATGGCCCATGTTTTTCCGGAAATTCATGTTATGCACGGGATGGATCAAACCGGGGAATGGCACCATAAAGATATATTTGACCATACTCTCCAAGTCGTGGATAATGCTGCAGTACTTTCAGACAAAATGGAAATTCGGTTTGCAGCTCTGGTTCATGATATTGCAAAGCCCAACACACGGCGGGTGGATAAACGAAAAGGGTACACCTTTCACGGTCATGATGCGGTTGGGGAGCGGATGTTGAATAAGGTGGCGAAGCGCATGAAGTTATCCAACCAACTGCGAGACTACCTGAAAAAATTGACCCTCCTCCACCTGCGGCCTATTGCATTGGCGAAAAAAGAAATTACCGATTCGGCGGTACGGCGTGTGATGGTGGCTGCCGGGGAGGATTTAGATGACCTCCTTACATTATGCCGTGCGGACATCACCACAAAGAATCCCCACAAAGTGAAGAAATATATGGGTAATTTCGAGCGGGTAGAAACAAAGATGCAGGATGTAACGGAGCGGGATGCCCTTAAATCCTTCCAATCTCCCGTCCGTGGAGATGAAATCATGAAAGTCTGCGGCGTAACGGAAGGCCGAGTGGTGGGCCAAATTAAATCGGCCATCGAAGCCGCCATCCTAGATGAAAATATCGATAATACCTACGAAGCGGCATATGATTATTTTATGTCCATTAAAGATGAATATTTGAACAAAGGCGACGAATCCGAATGAAACGAATTCTATTCTTTTTAATTGTAATTACAGGATCACTTGTTTTTGGCCAATCCATTTCCGGTACCGTAACCGATCGCATCACCAATGGCAACTTGAGTGGCGTAAACATTATTATCAAAGGATCGGACCAAGGTGTATCCAGTGATGCAGATGGGCGATATACCCTTGATGTTTCGGAATTGGCCGATGATCATATCATCGTATTTCAGCATATTGGTTATGATGAATTATCCATCGCCATCGCAAAATTATCCGCTTCATCAGATGTAAAGTTGAATCCGCGGGTGCTTCCCTTTGCCGCCATTGAAACGGCCGGACAAAAGCGAAAAGCAGCCATCGCCAAAGACCTTCCCCAGACTGTTTCCATTCTTCAAGCGGAATCATTTGAATTACGTGCATTTGTGGATGCTGGCGACCTGTTAGCCACAGACCAAAGTGTGCAAATTGAGGAATCCCTTTCGGGGCGGAAAACCATTTCTATCCGTGGTGGCAATGCAGATGATGTGTTGGTATTGTACAATGGGTTTCGTCTGAATCGCCCTTACGACAATGTGTTTGACCTCTCATTGGTGGATATGCAAAATGTAGAGCAGGTGGAGATTGTGAAGGGTGGCCATTCCGTATTGTATGGTCCTGATGCATTTTCCGGTGTGGTAAATATTGTACCCAAGAATACGAAGGATAAACATTTCAAATTTTCCCAACAGTTGGGTTCTTATGATTCTGGTTATTGGAATGCCAACGGGCAAGTTCAAGTGGGAAGCACCTTTATATCCCTGAGTCAAAAAAGAGGTGCCTATAAACGCATATTCGAAGATATAGAAACAGAGAACAACGGACTTTTCTCCGACTTAAACCATACGGCCGTGGATGTGAATACCGCCATTAATGGTGATAAAATTAACGGTAACCTGGAATTCAACTTCACCAAGGATAAACAGGATTTTGACAATACGCGGGACTTTAATTCAATCACATCCACCAATCAATTGGCCGGTGTGCAGTATAATGGTGTATTCGGTCCATTGGGTGTAATTGAAGTGTCATTTGCTGACCATAGCTTATCTGAAGTGCAGGGGCTCAATAGTTATAGAGGCATGGTTTCTCGAAACTTAGATCATCATTCTCAGAAAGTAGAAGGTCGAAAATTCATTACCATTGAGCGGATTGAATGGATGTTTGGGGCCCAAATGGAGACTTCTAAATTAAAATTTTGGGATGACCGCAATTTAACCAATGTAAACCAAATCGGACTTAAAGGTGCCAATCTCAATCGGGATCAGGTAGGCTTTGCCACCGTACTTAAGCTTCACTCTAAAGGAGACAGTGAAGGGCGATGGCTTACAGATTTGGATGTGAGTTACCGTCAGGATCGAGTGAATGACCATAAGTCCAATTTAGTATTCAGGGAAGAACACCAACCCGGCGAAGGGGAGCAATCCTTTTTGGATTTTGGTGAAAATAAATGGCAAAATAACATTTTTAAAATATCCACCATCGCATCCAAGCGGTCACCAGAACAAACCATGGCCTATTGGGTTACCACAGGGAATAATGTGAAATTCCCATCCTTGCAGCAGCAAATTAGTTTAACGGATATGCCCCAAGGTCAGCGTCGGATTTTACGTCCGGAGCGAATGAAATCACTCGAGATTGGCATCAATTGGGTGCGGCAACCGAAGGATGTACCGAACATTGATGTGATTGAATTTCAGGGTAGTTTCTTCCGGAATGATTATTTGAACAAAATGCGAATCACTTATTTATTGGGTATGCCTGTGGGTTATTATGAAAATGTGGGCCATGCCAATATGATGGGATTTGAAGGCAAAGTGACCATGAAAACTTATGGTGGTAAAGTGATAGGCGATATGGGATTTTCAAAATATAATGTATCTGATCTCAGTGCCTTTCCCTTTAAATCTGCATTTAAGATTACGGCAAGCATGACGGCCAAATGG
>LSCF01000026.1 GCA_001577025.1 Fidelibacterota bacterium TCS55
TCCACTTTGACCGCATCCCCATCATATCATTAATCGCCAATGTAATTGTTGTACCGATTATTGGTATTCTTGTGGCCACAGGATTTACAATTATGCTCCTGGGCTGGATACCATTTGTCGGTAATCTCATTGGAGAAACGGCTTGGCTGACCACCGAAATCATTACATGGATTGCCGCACAATTTTCAGAATTGCCATTTGCATATGTATCCGTTCATCAACTTGAATGGCCTTGGGCATTGGGATATTATATACTATCAATGACATTCATTCTTTTGTGTTTACCAAAATTTCGTCGATATAGTCTCATATCCGGATTAATATGGATTTCGGGTTGGATCATTATACCATCAACGCCTAAAGAAATGGATGTAGTCTTCATGGATGTGGGGCAGGGTGATGCTACTATTGTTAGACTACCCAATGAGAAAACGATTCTCATTGATGGGGGGCAGCGTTTTGGCAATCGTGATTATGGCGCATCCGTTGTCATCCCTGTATTAAATCATTTAAACATTAAGCAAATTGACTGGATGATTATGTCTCACCCCCACAGTGACCATATTGGCGGACTGATATCTGTGATCGAAGCGGTGAAAATTGATTCTGTATATGACTCCTATTTGGATATGGACACATGGACCTATTTATCACTCATTGATTCTCTTGAATCAAGATCAATTGGTATTCGCAGACCATCTCCCGGGGAAATCGTCCCTGTAGGTGAAAATATATCCATGGTATTCTTTGCACCTGACTCTGGCACTGTGTCAAAGTCCCATATCAATGATGCCAGTATTGTATTTAAACTTGTCTATGGCGAAACATCATTTTTGTTCACAGGAGATATGGAATCAAATGGGGAAGCATCCCTGTTGCATTTCGACTCTCAATTGGATGCAGATGTGCTAAAAGTGGGGCACCATGGCTCGAAAACCAGTTCAACCGATCCATTTATAAAATTAGTCTCCCCTGAATTAACCGTTGTGTCTGTGGGATATAAGAACAAATTTCGACACCCATCCGAAGCGGTGTTGGAACGAATTAAACAACATACAGATCGAATTCACAGGACGGATCAATCTGGTGCATTGTGGTTACGGTCAAACGGAAAATATATCAAGGAGATCCATTGGAAATAATTGCAGGCGTCGATGAAGCAGGACGAGGTCCCTTAGCCGGACCGGTGGTGGCAGCGGCCGTTATATTACCGGAAAATCACGATATTGAAGGTCTGGCCGACTCTAAAAAACTGACGGCAAAGAAGAGAGAAAACCTCTTTCAGCAAATCATGGATGTTTCTGATGTGGGCGTCGGCATTATATCCCACCGCACCATTGATAAAATCAACGTTCTTCAGGCCACATATAAAGCCATGCGAAAAGCCATTGATGCACTCTCTCAAGCGCCGGATAAGGCATTGATTGATGGCTATGGTCTCCCGGATCAAAATATCAAAAATGAAGGTATTGTGGATGGAGATAACCTTGTGGAATGCATTTCGGCAGCATCCATAATAGCGAAAGTAACACGAGATCGATTTATGGCATCTGTGGACCCTATTTTCCCAGAATTTGGTTTTGCCAAACATAAAGGGTATGGGACGAAACAACATATGGAAGCACTTCAAATGCATCGTGCCACACCCATTCATCGAAAAACCTTCGAGCCGGTGAAAGTGAACCTCCCCAATATGGCATGGCTAAAATATAACAAAAAGGTGGGACAGCTTGGGGAACAACTCATCGCCCTAAAATACCTAAATAATGGATATAAAATTTTGGAAATGAATCGAACCTGCAGTCATTATGGCGAATTGGATATTATTGCAGAAAAAGATGGCGAAACTATTTTTATTGAAGTCAAAACAGCAATGCGAGATCAAATGGGCGGTCCCGTATTAAAAGTGGATAGCCATAAATTGAAAAAGCTAGAATCGGCCATTCAATATTATTGTTCGGAACAGGAAACGGAATTGGATGTTAGACTGGATGTGGCAACAGTCATCTTAGATAAAAAACCTGTCTTAAAAACCTATAAAGGCATAAGCCTGGATTAATGAGAAATGGGGTAATAATTGCTTCAGTCTGAAAGGGAAGAGGCCTAACTTCGCCGCCTATGAATTCAAAAATTTCACGCGCAATCAACGAGATTCGTTCACTATTTATTCTGGTCATTATTGTTCTGACCCTGAAAGTGACCATTTTCGAATTATATATTGTCCCCACCGGCAGTATGGAAAATACCATAATGACTGGCGATTTTCTTGCGGGCAACCGATTTGTCTATGGCATGCGCACTCCTGAATGGATTGGTATCCCCTATACGGATTTTGGTTTTGATGTACCATCCATCAAATTCCCTTCCTTTAAAGAACCCAAAAAAGGGGATGTGATTATTTTTAAGTTTCCCAGGGATGTTAAACAAAAGTACGTGAAGCGTGCTGTGGCTGGCCCTGGAGATATGTTAGAAGTGAAGGATAAAGTGATTTATCTCAATGGCGAGCCTTCCGCATTGCCACCTAATGGTAAATTTGTTATGGCGCCTCTTTCCGATACTTTCACTCAGCAGGATATCTTTTTGGGAGACCAGGGGAATAAAGATCATTTCAAAGCTTTGAGAATGCCTAAAAAAGGAGATCAGGTTGAGATTTCTTCTCAAAATGCAAAACTCTTGCTTCATCTTATGTTATTGGATGGACATGACCTTACGCTTAAAAGCGGTAGTAAAACATATCGGTTTACAATGACCAGTCCTGATGAACTATATCGCCGCAAGGGTGAAATGAGCGTATATCGTCCATACTATCCTGAAGGGGATCTATTGGTGCCATGGTCCGATAATATCCCCAAGGGAACGCTGCTAATGGATGGTAAGCCATTAGGCAACTTATCTCATTATACTGTTGAAGATGATTATTATTGGGCCATGGGTGACAATCGAGATAATAGCTTGGATTCCCGTTATTGGGGATTTGTACCTCGATCTCATATTCTGGGCGAAGCACTTTTTGCATATTTTTCATTGAACCTGAACACGTGGGTTCCTCGTTTTGAACGCATCGGCACGGTAATTCGATAGGGCTTGACTGAGAGAAATATGACAGTGTATTTTAATGGTGTAAAAGGAGCAAGGTAATCCAAATGAAACCCATCATTTCTACTATTCTACTTTCAACATTCATTTTTGCCCAGGATGCAGATACATCCGAAACGTCTGTCCAAACTGAAACAACTTCAGATACAACAACACAATCGGTACCATCAGGATTAGAGTCAGGATATAAAGGGCTTGCTTGGGGAAGTGTAAAAGGAAGCACAATTTCAACAGCATTTTCTCCAATATCTAATTTGGATACGCTTTCATCGAATCAATCATTTGTTGGTTCATTGGGCCCTGATTCAGTCAAAATCACTTATTTCTTTTCCGATAGTGGATTTTGGAAAGTTGAAATCGATTTCGTCATGGAAAGTGGATCTTTAGAAAAGAAAATATCTGATTTCAGACGATTAGAAAAAAATATTTCAGCTGTGTACGGACCACCACAAAAGTTGAACCATAAAGAGTCGGGTGCATCAGGCAGATATGGCAATCTATTGGACCAAAAATTTGCTACTGCATTTTATCGATCCACTTGGAGCGTTACCCCGGCCATGATTGAATTATTATTGAACTCCTCTGTATTGCTGCCCCAGTCTGATTTGCCCATATTTTCCGGGAACTTCAGTGTAATGAAACTGGTGTATTACAATCCGGATTTTATGCATTCATCTCAACCGATGCCCGAACCAGAAGCGGTGCCATCCATTTTTGATATCTATTGATTCGAATTCGTAAAACCGTTCAAGCGGTTTGTCTTTTCGTATCTTTTTTATTTATAACCCAATGTGCCCAACCGCCGAGAATGGTGCGGCAATTTGAATACAATATGCCAAAAGATGAACTCTTGGCTCAATGTAAAGCCGTATTAGAGTCCTTGGATTATGAAATTGACATTTATGCGCCTGAAAGCTATACACTCATTACAAAATCCATTCAATTCAGACGGATTTTAAGACGTTATAATTATGTAATCTATGTTCAGGTCACGGATAAAGTAGATGTATATATTGCAGCAGAGCGGAGTATTTTTAACCGGGGATCAGAATCATCTTTAGGGGGGACGGGTATAATTATTCAACAACCAGAAAATGCATTGCCGGTACGGTTGCAAAACCGCATCTTTTCTCCCATTGAATACGGGTTAAGTCGTAAAAATATTAAACGAATTCAAATGTTGCAATAAAATCCCATTTAATTAGAAAAAAACTGTATTAACTTCGCGTCCGTATTTATAATTTTTGTCATTAATTTGAATTCGGTTTATGAGTATTGATTTCGGAAAAAAAGAAGATCGGGAAGGATACCTCCAATCAAAATTGGATGATTTACTGGATGGCATAAACGCGTCCTATGGTCAGGCACTTCTAGATGAATTAATGCTTCGTTTAGAAGCAACGGTGGATGATTTCAATAAAGAGGTAGATGGATTAATGGGAACTCTGAAAAAGAGTTCTGCCGAAAAAGAAAAATTAATCCAGCAAATTAAAGCTGGGGAGAGCCCAAAAGCGGAGGCAGAGGAATCGGATGGTGAATCAGCATCTACGGAGGAACCTCGAGAATTAAGTGAATGGGAAAAACGATTAGAAGGTATTAGTTAACGACTAAAAGAGGATATAATGAACGTTAAGGATAAAATTATTTTCGGATTATTGATTGTATTGATTGCGGCCGGCGGTTACTTTCAATGGATGGCAGATGACATGAAAGCCCGGATGGATGAACTGAATCAAAAAGATCAAGAGCATTTGGACGTTATCGATAAAGAATTTCGGGAAGATCTTCGGAAATTAAACTTGCGCTTTGAAGGCCGTGGAAAACATATCCGCAAAGCACAACAGGATATTATTGCCAATACAAATTTAATCAACCAGAAAGCTAGTGAATTGACCGATATGATTGAAGAAGTCCAATATAATTTGGATGAATACAGTCGTATCACCGATAAGAAAATTGATCGGACAAATAACGATGTGGCCGATCTTCAAGATTCATTCAATAGCCAAAACCGTCAGAACCGCCGGAAGTTCTCTGATCTTGAGCAAACCTTAACTCAGTTACAAAACAATGTGAAGGAATTGCATGAGCCTAAGGAAGAGGAAGGTAAAAAGAAGCGTTAAACGCAAAACTATTAATCGTTTGGTAAAAGGGTCATCTCAATTAGCTGAGGTGACCCTTTTTTATTTATGTTAAGTGGTGAAAAAGAATTTGAATTATTTGATAGGGGTGTAAAAGCCTTTAATCAGAATGCCTATGTGAATGCCCACCATGCGTGGGAAGCGTTATGGAAAATGATAGGCCACCAACCGCGAAGGGCTGGATTAAAAGTTTTCCTTCAGCTTACGGGTATTTACCAGAATATTGAATTGGAAAAATGGGATGCAGTGCGCTATGGAATCCGGATTGCAAACCAGCGGTTGGAAGAAAATCGAGCCTCTATTAATCAACTGGTTGAAGTCGATTCTATAGAAAGTTTTATTCAATTATATAAAGATAAAATAATATCACTTAAAGTATTTGATGAGCTTAAAATAGAAAGAAAATGGGGTAGAGTTCACAAAGACCTCGGAACTAAGTGAACGTCTACCCCTTCCACATACCAAAGGTACCAAGCCAGCACCTTGATGGGTTAAAGTAAAAGTTTAATAAACTTTTTGCAAGCTATTTTTTTAGGGCAAAAAATAAGAAAAAATGTGCCGGAGGGGGGACTCGAACCCCCACACCTTTCGATACGCGAGTTTGAGTCGCGCGCGTCTACCAATTCCGCCACCCCGGCAGGATTACAATAAAATATTTACCCAAAACTATCACTAACTTAATCACCTATCCAAATTGTTAAATGGTAGATTTCTTCCTATATTATTCCTTCTATAACCAGAGCAAATTTATTTTTCATCGTTAACATTATTCTAGGAAGTCAACATGGAACTAATACCACAATTAATTTTTAAGAATATGAGAAATCTAGCGGATAAACCCGCTATTTCTACCAGAAATGATTCGGGTGTTTGGGAATCTACAACCTGGTCTGAATTTGGTAATGAGGTTAATGCTGTTTCTAAGTCATTAATAGCCATGGGAATGAATCCAGATGATAAAATAAGTATTTATGGTTTTAATGCAAAATCATGGTATAGTACGTATTTTGGTATGCAAGTGATTGGCGGCGTTTCCGTTGGTGTCTACCATACATGTTCATCTAGTGAGGTAAATTGGATTGTAGGCAACTCAGATTCAAAAGTTGTTTTTGTTGGTCAAAATCCAATGGACAATGGAGAAGCTAGTAAAATGCCAAATCAAAGATTATTAGCATCCTTAGAGGAACTACCAAATGTGGAGGCAGTAGTTATGTTTCCTGGGGTAGACGTATTAAATCACCCAAAAATGATGACTTGGGATGAATTTATATTGAAAGGTTCAAATATTGAAGATGATGCTGTACAATCCAGATTAAACTCACTTTCTAGTGATAGTGTAGCATGCCTCATATATACTTCTGGCACTACAGGGAATCCAAAAGGAGTTATGTTAACTCATGGTAATTGGTCTTTTGAATTAGAAACTGGCCAAAAAATATTTGGTATAGAAAAAGGTGAAAGATACATTTCTTGGCTTCCTTTAGCACATGTTTTTGGTCAATTGATTGATTTGAATTACTGGGCGTATAAAGGAATGCATCTTCATGTGTGTAATAACCCCTTAATGGTGGTGGATTATGCAAAAGAAGTAAAACCTCATTTTTTCATCGGTGTTCCAAGGATATATGAAAAAATATTTTCGAATCTAAATGCGGCTATTTCAGAAAAAGCCATTTTGAAAAAAGGTCTCAAATTGCCTCTCTTAGGAGGGCTTCTAAGAAAAAAACTTAAAGAAGCGGTTGGTTTTTCTGACACAAGGATCATGATCTCTGGGGCGGCCCCAATTAATACGGATATTCTTGAATTGTTTCATGATTTAGGACTCCCGCTCTATGAAGGGTACGGAATGACCGAAAATACAGGTGGTGCTTCAAGTAATTATCCTGGGCATAATAAAATTGGAGCCGTTGGAAAACCCGTCCCAGATACAGAAATCAAGATCGCAAATGATGGAGAAATACTCATTAAAGGTAGCCATGTAATGAAAGGATATTATAAAAATCCTGATGCTACTAAAGAAACGATTGTCGACGGATGGCTCCATACGGGAGATGTGGGTGAGATGGATTTAGATGGTTATTTAAAAATAACTGGTCGTAAAAAAGAAATATATGTTAGCTCTGGTGGAAAAAATATTGCTCCTCTTACCATTGAAGAAACAATGAAATCTATTCCTATAGTTTCTCAATGCTTTTTGGTGGGAGATGGGCGTAAATATTGTTCAGCATTATTTACTTTAGATGTGGGTGCCATATTGCGTGATAAACTTAATGTAGATGCGCAAAAGATACCTAAAGACCCAGTTGAGCAGTTAGCAATGCTATCCTCTAAAGGTCATGATTTATCTGATTTTACAAAAAGTGAAGATATTAAAGCTGAAATCCAAACGCAGGTAGATAATTTGAATGGACAATTTTCAAATCCAGAACAGGTCAAGAAATTTTCGATTCTGCCTAGAGATTTTACAATTGATGATGGTGAATTAACGCCTACATTGAAAATCCGCCGGATTCAAATCCGCGAGAATTGGGTTCATATCATCAACGCCATGTATACTGACTAAATTTGGGTAAGATTTCACTTTTAGGTTGCGGCACATGGGGTAGTGCTCTGATACAAGGATTGGCAGAAAATGGTCATTCTATTCGTGCCTGGCATCATAAAAAAGATGTGGTATCTGCCATGGCAGCATCAAGGTACCATCCTCGTCTAGACCAATTTGAGTTTCATACTAATATTCTATTTGAACCGGATTTATCTCAAGCTGTAATGGATGCCGATCAAATCATTTGCGCTGTACCCTCCCATGCAGTCCGTGAAATTATGACCCATTTAAAAGGGAAGATTTCAGGAGAAGCCATAATAGTGAATGTGGCTAAAGGTGTAGAGAATGGTACTTTAGATACTATGAGTGATGTTATTGCCCAAGCGGCAAACCATAGTCCGGAATATATTGTATCTCTATATGGACCCAGTCATGCTGAAGAGGTTATTGGCGGTCATCCTACCACATTGGTATCGGCCTCTTCTTCACGTAAGTCCGCTGAAAAAGTTCAATCCTTGTTTTCTTCGAATATTTTACGCGTCTACACGAACCATGATATTCGGGGTGTAGAGTTGGGTGGTTCTTTGAAAAATGTCATTGCCATTGCAGCGGGAATTTGCGACGGTATTGGATTTGGCGATAATACCAAGGCGGCCCTAATGACACGGGGATTGACAGAAATGACCCGACTGGGTGAAGCCATGGGGGCAGATACGGCCACCTTTTTTGGGTTGAGTGGTATCGGTGACCTTATAGCCACTTGCCTAAGCCAACACAGTCGAAATCGTTTTGTGGGGGAAGAAATTGGCCGGGGCAAAACATTGCCAAAAATTTTAGATGAAATGGATATGGTAGCTGAAGGAGTGAAAACGACTCAATCCGTCCATGATCTTGCGGAAAAACATCAGGTAGAAATGCCCATATCTGAAGGTGTTTATCAGATTCTATTTAGCGATAAAGACCCCAAAAAGGTCGTGTCATCTCTCATGACGAGGGATTTGCGGCACGAACAGATATTTTCATAGATATTCTCTTTTTTCTTCTGTTCACCCATTCATGATCCGCAGTAATTTCACAGGCTTGCCCCTGTAGTTCAATGGATAGAATAAATCCCTCCTAAGGATTAGATACTGGTTCGACTCCAGTCGGGGGTACAAAATAAAAATTGGAGATTAATCCGTATGTTAAAACCTAAGCGAAAGACATTTAGAAAAGAAATGGAACGAGATCCATTCTTGGACAGTATATTATCAGCTAAATCATTTATTGATAAGAATAAAAAACGCTACATAAAAATAATTGGCCTTGGCATTGCTGCCGTATTGGTTTTTATGCTATACTCACAAAATCAAGTATCTCATCAAGATGCAGCCGAATCTACACTTAGTAAAGGGATGATGTATTTAGAACAGGGAGATGAACAAAATGCAATGATTCATTTGCAGGAAGTTGTGGATGAATTCAGCAGTACGAGTGCAGGCAAAACGGCTGGATACTATATTGGCAAGATTCATTATGACCGAGAAAATTATAATTTAGCCCAGCCTTATTTTGAAAATTATGTATCCAATGGTGATAATATCCTTTTGATTGGTGCGGCTAGCCAGGCAATGGTAAATATATTTTTGAGCAACGGGAATATTGAAGACGCCATTCGTTATCAGAAACGTGCCATTGACAAAGCGAATTCAAAAGTAGAAGGTGCATTTGCATCTATTCGATTGGCAGAATTATATGTAAAAGATAACAACCCTTTAGAAGGGGAAGCCATTTTAAATAACCTATTAACTGATCATGAAGACAATTTTGAGGTTCGCCAAAAAATTGATCAAGTATTTGGTCTAATTCAAGCAGGGAAGTAGGTTTCTTTACCCCTTTGTTTGGGTATAAATAACGTGTAACTTCTGTGCTGAAAAGTGGGTTGCCCGACCCACTTTTCTGTTAAATAGACATGGATACATTAAAACAGAAGATTGTAGCTGCCATTCCGGATCATTTGGTTTTCCTTGATTTAGTGGCTGATAAACACAATTCACGTGTTAAAATTATTGTGGATGGTGCCCAGGCTGTGGATTTGCAAACCACTACTTCAATTGCCCGTGAAGTTCGTAATTCCGAAATGTTGGCCGAAGATTTCCCTAATGGCGTGCAGCTGGAAGTGACGTCACCCGGTATTGATGCGCCATTGGTACATCCGGTGCAATATGAGAAAAATATCGGCAGAACGTTAAAAGTATTTACTTTGGGTGAATCTGAACCGGCAATAATAAAACTTATCCGTGTTACTGATTTTGGATTTGAGGGTAAGACATCGTCTGGTGAAACGATTGCGTTTAAATATGACCAGATTGAATCAGCTAAACTAGAAATAAAATTTTAATCCATTTTTGGAGGTATTTTGGTTAATAGAGAATTAATAGAAGTATTTTCTGAAATCGCTCGTGAAAAAAACGTCGAACGGTCAGAACTTGGATCCATTTTGGAAGGATTGTTCCATCACCTTGTTGAGCGCGAAAGAGGAGACGCCAGCAATTGCAGCGTTATTGTGAATCTGGATAAAGGTGAGTTTGAGATCTACGTAGAAAAAATAATCGTAGATGATGTGGAAGACCCAGTCATGGAAATCACATTGGATGAAATTCGCGAAGTTGATGCTGAACTGGCAGAAGATTTAGAAGTAGGCGATTCATATGTTGAAATTATTGATCCCATGATATTTGGCAGACGGATGATTCATGTGGCGAAACAATTCTTTTCTCAAAAGCTGCAGGATGTAGAGAAAAAATATATTTACGAAGATTATGCCAACCGTGTGGGTGAGATTGTAATTGGCACTGTGCATCAAGTCCAACGGGATAATGTATTTGTGAATATTGAGCAGGCAGAATTGCGAATGCCGAGAAAAGAGCAAATTAAATCTGAACGTTATCGTCGCGGTGATTCCATTCGATCTGTTATCAAATCTGTAGAAATTACATCTCGAGGTCCCGATATTGTGATTTCTCGAAGCGATAACCATTTCTTGTACAAAATGTTCGAAATGGAAGTCCCAGAAATTGAAGATAATGTCATTGATATTCGTGCGATTGCCCGCCAACCAGGAGAGCGGGCAAAAATTATTGTTCAATCCCATGATCGTAGAATTGACCCTGTAGGGGCCTGCGTAGGGATGAGGGGAAGCCGTATCCAGGCTATCGTCCGTGAATTGAACAATGAAAAGATTGATATCGTAAACTATAGTGAACAATCAGAAATTTTGATTTCTCGTGCATTATCTCCTGCAAAACCACTGGATCTTTATATTGATGATGATCGCAAATATTGTATCGCCATTTTTGATGATGACGATCTGGAGCTGGCCATCGGTCGGGGTGGCGTCAATGTGAATCTGGCTGCAAAATTAACGGAATACCGCATCGATGCATTTGGCAAAAAAGAATACGAACGCAAACAAATAGAGCAAGAAACACTGTTGGCTGATATCGACGGCATGCCTGCCAGAGCAGTGAAACCCTTAGGTGAATCGGGCATTACTTCCGTTTCTGATCTTTTAAATAGTGATGAAGATACGCTTTTAGAAATCAAAGGTATCTCAGAAAAGTCATTGGAAAAGATTTACGATGCGGTTCAAAATTTTGTTGAAGCCAATCAAGCAGCAGCTGAAGCAGAAGATACGGAAGAAGAAGTGCAAGAATCCGACGTTGATTTAGCTGAAACTGGTGCTGATGATGAGGCAGTAGAAGTGGATACTGATCCTGAACCAGAAGTAGTAACTGCGGAAGATGTCCCAGACGAATCTGAAGAAACATTAAAAAAAGTAGAATCATAACTATATGGCTAAGCGTCGCATATTTCAAATTGCTAAAGAACTGAATATTTCTCATACGGAGATCCTATCCTTTTTAAAAGGAAAAGATATTGTTGTGGGCAGCCATATGGCTCCCGTTGAAGAAGATACATATCAGATTATCTTAGCAGAATTCCATAAGGATAAGGAATCAGTTGAACGTTATCGCAAAGAGCAGGTGCGACGGGAGATACACGATACACGGATTCTTGAGCAGCAAAAAGCACATAAAAAATTAAAATTATTAACACTTCAAGAACAGCGTGAGCTGGAAATTGAAGAACGGAAAAAAGCTGAAATCGAGAAGAAGAAAAAACAAGAAGCTGCTCGTGTTGCTGCACTTGAAGATGAACAAAAAGCACAAGAAGAAAAAATCCGCAAAGAAAAAGAAGAGGCTGAACGCAAACGGCGAGAAGCTAAACGAGCAGAGGCAGAAAAAGAACGGAAAAAGAAAGAAGCTGCCAAGCCGAAGAAAAAATTTAGAAAAATTGATCTTTCTGAAATTGAAGCTCAAGTCGGTAAAGGAACGACTCATCGCCGCACAGCATCTAAAAAGAAAGCGAATGATAAAAAAGCAAAATCAGCTGCTGAAACTGTTCGAAAAATCACAGCAAAAATTGATACCAAAACCAAAAAGAAGGTTTACCGCAAAGAGAAAGACACAGATGCTTTATTAGACGCAAACGAAGTTAAACCGATTAAAATCGCAGAATTTTCCAATGTGGATGAATTATCTAAAATATTCGAAACACAATCTAGTGATGTAATTCAAAAATGTATGGGGCTGGGTATTCTGGCCACTATCAATCAGCGGTTGGATTGGGATGTGATTGAACTTCTAGCTGAGGAATATGGCTTTGCTGCTGAAAAAATGAAGGATGTGGGAGATGAATTATTTTCCCTTGAGGAAACATCTGAAGATATTGAAAAAGCGGTTGAGCGATCCCCGGTTGTAACGGTAATGGGCCATGTAGATCATGGTAAAACATCCCTGCTGGACTATATTCGTGAAACCAATGTAGTCGGAGGTGAATCGGGAGGAATTACTCAGCACGTTGGTGCATATCGCGTTGAATTAAAAGATGGAAATGCAGTCACATTTTTAGATACACCTGGCCACGAAGCATTTACGGCTATGCGTGCACGGGGAGCCCAAGTGACGGATATTGTTGTTGTAGTGGTGGCAGCGAATGATGGTGTAATGCCTCAAACTATCGAAGCCATAGACCATGCAAAAGCTGCAGATGTTCCTTTGGTGATAGCCATAAATAAAATTGACCTGCCTGACATTGATTTAGAACGTGTAAAACGTGAATTATCAGAACATAATGTATTGGTTGAAGATTGGGGTGGAAAAGTACAAGCCATACCGATTTCAGCAAAAACCGGTCAAGGTATTGATGATTTGCTCGCATCCATGTTGGTAGAGTCTGAAATGCTCGAATTGAAAGCCAATGCAGATACGCTCGCCAGGGGTACAGTTGTTGATTCAAAATTGGATAAGGGGCATGGGCCTATTGCTACCGTGCTGATCCAAAAAGGAACACTGAAAATTGGCGATCCATTTATTTGTAATAATATCCCCGGCAAAGTCCGTGCCATGATGAACGAACGGGGGCAGCGAATTAAAGAAGTGGGACCATCCCACCCTGTACAAATACTCGGGTTTGACCAAGTACCGCAATCTGCAGATATTTTTGCAGTGGCTGAGGATGAAAAAGAAGTTAAACGTATTGCATCTGATCGTCAGCGATTGAAGCGTGAAATAGATGAGAAAAAGATTGCCGCACAATCTTTGGATGCCATGTCTGCACTCATTAAAGAGGGCGCCATCAAAACACTGCCTATCATCATTAAAGGTGATGTGGATGGGTCAATCGAGGCTCTTTCAGACCAGTTAGGAAAAATTTCTCATGATGAAGTTGGCGTTCAAGTAATTCATAAAGCGGTGGGTATTGTTTCCGAATCGGATGTACTGCTTGCGGCTGCTTCTAATGCAGTAATCATTGGCTTCCACGTGCAAGTGTCTTCCAATGCAAAATTACAGGCCCATCAAGAAGGCGTGGATATCCGAACCTACAACGTGATTTACAATGCGGTAGAAGAGGTAACACTTGCTCTTGAAGGACTACTTGAGCCGGAAGAGATAGAAGAAAATCTGGGTCGAGCCGTTGTTCAGGCCGCATTTAAGATACCAAAAATTGGTTTTATCGCTGGATCGAAAGTACTTGAAGGTACGATTGTAAGAAACGCCAAGGCGCGCGTCATTCGAGATGACGATGAAATCGCATCAGGCGAAATCAATTCATTGAAGCATTTAAAAGATGATGCGAAAGAGATCCGAGAAGGTTTCGAGTGTGGGATTGGTGTTGATAATTTCTCCAAATTCAAAGAGGGAGATATTATTGTGTGCTATGAAATCAAATCGATAAAGAGGACGCTAGAAGTTAATTGAGAAGCGAACGGCCCTATAAAAGGACAGATCGGGTCGCGAATGAAATCCAAAATATTTTAGGACAAATTCAGACCCAGTCTATTGATTTATCTGATTTGGGTTTCATTACATTTTCCCATGTCACTATTTCTCCCGATCTTAAACATGCAAAAGTCTTCTTTAGCGTAGTCCAGAAAAAAAAATCCATTCCTGTAATTGAAACTGAAATAAATGCAAAAGCAAAAGCATTTCGTAAATATTTAGGGCAGGAATTGCGCATTAAATATACCCCTCGATTAAAATTCTTTTACGATGATACTATGTCTTATGCACAAAAACTGGATACCATATTCCACGATTTAGATTCAAAAGATTAAATGATTTATAATATTTATAAACCTGTGGATTGGACCAGCTTCGATGTAGTGAAGAAAATCCGCAGTATCACTAAAGAAAAAAAGGTAGGGCACGGCGGAACGTTAGATCCATTTGCAGAAGGGGTACTCATCATTGGCACAGGAAAAGATACGAAATCTTTAACCGAAATATCGGGAACTGTAAAATCCTATCGAGCCATTTTAAAATTGGGTGAAAAAACTGAAACGATGGATAATGAGGGACCGGTAATAGAAAAAAGGACAATTCCCGATTTAACGACGGATTTTATCCATTCCGTAATTAAAGATTTTGAAGGTAGCTATACCCACATACCACCCATGTTTTCTGCAAAACGTGTTGACGGTGTTCGTTTATATAAATTGGCACGTCAAAATAAAACGGTCGAACGCAAGCCAGTTACGGTGAAAATTGAACAAATAGACTTAAACACATTCGATGGTGAATATATTGATTTTTCTGCTACTTGCTCAAAAGGCACTTATATCCGAGTTCTAGGGCAGGATATTGCAGAAAAATTAGGTACAATAGGCCATCTCGTGAAGCTTGTCCGGACACGAGTGGGTGAACACCATATTGAAGAATCAGTTCCGATTAAAATATTTAAAACATCATGGACGTCTACCGCGCATTAACTGATATACCTAATTTACCCGGTTCCGTTGTTACCATGGGTACTTTTGATGGGTGCCATCGCGGTCATCAGGAAATTATTAAAAAAGTGGTTTCTATGGCCGAATCAAAGGGAGCTCATTCTGTATTAATTACCTTTGACCCTCATCCCCGCCATGTGTTGCAATCAGGCCATAAATTGCCCATGCTGATGCATATTGATAAAAAGCTGGAAATTCTCAAATCACTTTGTCTTGATACTGTGTTGATTACCCCATTTGACTATTCTTTTTCAAAAATAACGGCTAGTCAATTTCTTAGCGATGTAGTGGTTAAGTATTTTGACCCAACCACGGTGATTGTAGGGTATGACCATCATTTTGGGTATGAGAGGGAAGGGTCCCCCGAATTTTTAAAAACATACGGTGAAAATCATGGATTTGATGTGGATGTGATACCACCGATTTCAGATGAAAACGTCACACTCTCCAGTACGCATATTCGGAATTTGATTCAAAATGGATACGTCCGGCGGGCATCATTTGAATTGGGATGGGTATACGGATTTAAGGCCAAAGTCATTCACGGCGCAGGGCGAGGTAAAGAGCTTGGATTCCCCACTGCAAATTTCATACCGGAAGAAAAAAACCAGTTGATTCCAGTCAATGGAGTCTATTTTATCCGTGGAAGGATTAATGGGAAAAATCTATACGGTATGTGTAATTTAGGAACCCGTCCCACCTTTGATGAGACGGAATTTGTGATGGAGGCTCACTTCTTTGATTTATCCTCATCAAACATCTATGGTAAAATAATAACTGTAGAATTTTTAGAACGGATTCGAGATGAAGTAAAATTCTCGAACTCCACAGCTTTAATTGAACAATTAAATAAAGATAAACAGATCTGCATGAGATTGATGCAGAAGTATAAATAGGAGACAAGATGTCCTTAACAAACGAACAAATACAAGAAATTGTAAAACAATTCGGTAAAGATGAAAAAGATACTGGCTCGTCTGAAGTACAAGTTGCTTTACTCACAGCAAGAATCAGATCGCTTACTGAACATGCAAAAGCGAATAAAAAAGATAACCATTCCCGTCGTGGATTGGTTATGCTGGTATCTCAGCGAAAAAAACTATTAAAGTATCTTCGCCGTACCCGTCCTGAATCTTACTTAAATGTAACTCAAGAATTAGCGATTCGCCGTAACTAAGAAAGCATAAGAGAATAATAATGAAAAAACAAGAAATGAACCTCAATGGCAGTGCGCTGTCAATTGAGACCGGGCAGGTTGCTCGACAATCGTCCGGTTCAGTTATCGTAAGACATGGCGAAACAGCCATACTGGTAGCTGTAAATGCGGCGAAACAAGCACGTGAAGATGTGGATTTTTTCCCTCTACAAGTGGAATATAGAGAACGCCATTATGCCGGTGGTAAAATACCGGGTGGATTTTTTAAACGAGAAGCACGGCCTTCGGAGCACGAAATATTAACCAGTCGATTGACTGACCGTCCAATTCGCCCGCTTTTCCCAAAATCATTTAGGAACGAAACACAAGTTATCATCACGGTTTTATCCAGTGATGGTGAAAATATGGCCGATACATTGGCCGGTGTAGGTGCATCTGCTGCACTGATGATTTCTGATATACCATTTAATGGTCCTATCGCCACTGTGCGTGTGGGACGTATTAATGGTGAATTTGTTGTGAACCCTACTCGCACACAAATGGAAGAATCGGATATGGAGATTATTGTCTCTGGAAACGAAAAAACCATTGTGATGGTTGAAGGTGAAGCAAAGCTGATTACAGAAGAAGAATTCTTAGACGCCATGAAATTTGCTCATGAGCCTATCAAAGAATTGATTGCCATGCAAAGTAAACTGGTTTCTGAAATTGAAGTGGTCAAACGTGATATCGTTGAAGAAGAAATGGATGCTGACTTAGAAAAAGCCATTTCTGATTTGGTATCGTCTAAAATCGACGACGCCATTAAAACTGGCGACAAGCATGACCGTGAAGCCATGATTGATGTATTAAAAACAGAAGCAGTTTCTGCGTTTGAAGAATCCCATCCGGAATCTGAAAAAGCAGTGATGGGGTTTGTGAACGATCAGTTAAAAACTGCATTCCGCGAACAGATATTGTCTGATGGTGTTCGATCTGACGGTCGTAAAACAACGGATATTCGCCCCATCAATGTTGAAACAGGGATATTGCCGAGAACACATGGTTCCGCATTGTTTACCCGTGGTGAAACGCAGGCGATTGTTGTGTTGACTATGGGTACACCCAGTGATGAACAAATTATCGATAGCATGGATATTGACGCGAAGAAGAAATTCTTCCTTCATTATAATTTCCCGCCTTACTGCGTAGGTGAAACCGGTCGTATTGGATTTACCAGTCGTCGTGAAATTGGTCATGGAAATCTTGCTGAAAGGGCGATCAAAGAAATTCTACCCGATTATGATGATTTCCCATATACGGTTCGTATCGTATCTGAAATCACCGAGTCCAATGGATCTTCATCCATGGCTTCTGTCTGTGGTGGATCATTGGCATTGATGAATGCGGGCGCACCTACTAAAGGTCACGTGGCCGGTATTGCCATGGGTCTTATCAAAGATGGGGATCGCTATGCGGTATTGAGTGATATCCTAGGTGCCGAAGATCATTTAGGCGATATGGATTTCAAAGTAGCCGGTACGCGGGATGGTATTTCAGCCATACAATTGGATCTGAAAATAGACGGTATTTCTTTCGAATTAATGGAAGAAGCATTGGCACAAGCCAAGGCTGGACGAAATCACATTCTCGATGTGATGTATGAAGCTGTTCCTGAACCGCAAGAAATGTCTCAGTATGCACCGAAAGTACTGTCACTTCAGATTAATCCTGAAAAGATTGGCGGCTTAATCGGTCCTGGTGGTAAGACGATTAAAAAGATTATCGCCGATACCGAATGTGATATTAATGTGGATGATGATGGCATCGTTACCGCAGCCAGCTTGGACCTGAAACGTTGTCAAGAAGCGATCGAAATCGTTCGTGCGATTACGTTGGAACCAGAAGTTGGTATGGAGTTTGACGGCAGTATCACCCGTTTGATGACTTTTGGTGCCTTTGTTGAATTCGCGCCTGGCCGTGAAGGGCTAATTCATATCTCTGAGTTAGAATGGCATCGGGTCGAAAAGGTAGAGGATGTGGTGAAACCCGGTGATTCTGTTCGAGTGAAATTGATTAAAGTTGACGATCAAGGCAGATTAGATTTCAGTCGCAAAGCTCTTCTTGATAAGCCAGAAGGTTATGTGGAGAGACCACCAAGAGAACGACGTGATAATCGTAGAGGAAATCACAGCGGTGGAAGAAAACCTTTTAGACGTCGTTAATTAAGGATTAGCAAGGTGAAGCAAATTCCGGTAACAAAACGCGCTTCCCAGATAGAATATGCGATTCGGGACGTAGTAGTTCCTGCTGCTGCATTAGAGGCCCAGGGCCATAGTATAATAAAATTAAATATAGGCGATCCTTTGGCCTATCCGGGTCTGCCGACACCAAACCATATGGTCGAGGCTTACCAAAAAGCAATCTATGATCAGAAAAACGGTTATTCACCTGCATATGGGATTGAAGAATTAAGGGTTGCCATTTCTGAGAATGAGCACAATAAATCCAATGGTGGATGGAATTGTGAACCCAATGATGTCTACATTTGCCATGGAGTGACTGAAGCTCTTCAAATTATCTTTGCTTCATACTTAGATAAAGGTGATGAAGTATTATCACCTGGGCCTCATTATCCTCCATACATGGCTTATCCACAAGTTTTTGGTGGGAAAACTATTGAGTACAAACTTGATAGCGAAAACGGTTGGGCCATTGATATAGATGATCTTAGATCTAAAATGAATGATCGTGTGAAGTTGTTAGTTTTAATTAACCCAAATAATCCTACAGGAAATGTTATCACTAAAACGGAGCTAGATCAAATTATTGATTTGGTGTCTCAATATGAAAACTGTACCATTATATCTGATGAGATATATGACCGATTAAATTTTAATGAAAATCATATCAGCACAGCATCCAGATCAAAAAAGGTCCCCATTATTACGTTAAATGGTGTTTCTAAAGTCTATTATGCCCCTGGGTGGCGTATAGGCTATATGGCTTTCCACGATCCAACACATAATTCAAAAGAGGTCCGTGACGGTATTGAACGAATGCTGAGGTCCCGAATATGCGCTTCCACTCCGGCACAATATGGTTATTTAGCTGGATTAAATGGAAATGATGACTGGATGTCTGGATATTTGGAAATGATTAAAGAGAGAAATGAATTTTGTGTTAAACGCATAAACAATATAGAAGGTTTATCTGTGGAAAGACCTCAAGGCGCATTTTACATGTTTGTTAAATTGGTAGATCCCTATTGGAATGCCAATGATAAAGAATTTGTACTGAAACTCCTCAATCAAAAATATGTACTTGCAGTCCATGGATCAGGATTTTCAAAAAATTATGGTAAAGGACATTTTAGAATAGTCTTTTTACCAAAAAAAGAAATTTTAAATGAAGCGATGAATCGCATTGAAGAATTCCTTATTGAATCTCGCCATTAAATAAAAAATTATATCGTACTATAATTATTGATATTTGACAATATCTTAACTAATATAAAGTATTAGTTGAATAGGTATTTTACTTGGACACCCATACGCAATCAATCAAAAAGCTGTATTACTCAATTGGCGAAGTCAGTAAGGTCACTGAACTGAAGCAATATGTGCTTCGCTATTGGGAAACAGAATTCAAACAATTAAATCCATCAAAAAACAAAGCTGGGAATCGTACATATCGCCAAAAGGATATAGATCTCATCCTGCGGATAAAAGATTTACTTTATAATCAAAAGTTTACCATTGAAGGGGCACGAAAAATGCTTAGTGGTGTGGAAGCGCCAACGGTAGAGACTGCCCTAGAATCTGAAGCAAAAACTAGCGTTGATTTAGATTTATTGATTAAAATTAGAAGTGAATTAAAGTCCATCTTAGAGCACTTAAGACAGAAATAATCGGAGCGTGGCGCAGCCCGGTAGCGCACATGCATGGGGTGCATGGGGTCGCAGGTTCAAATCCTGTCGCTCCGACAATAAATTAAATGCCGTCCTGATATACTTAGTATTAATCAGATATATAAATAAAAAGCCCTCCGAAATTTGGAGGGCTTTTTTGTGAGCACATGAATTAATCTTCTTATTATTTTTCTTTATCCGGATTTTTAACAATGTCCAGCATTTCAACTTCAAATATCATGGTAGCCATGGGGCCCCCGGGACCTTCATTTTGACCATATCCCAAATGGCCGGGTATAAACAACTCATATTTTGCACCGGGACTCATTAACAGCAGACCTTGAGAAAAGCCTGGGACGACTCGATCAACAGGGAAGACAGCCGCTTCGCCACGATCATAGGAACTGTCAAAAACGGTTCCGTCAATTAATTTCCCCACGTAATGGATTTGCACTAAGTCATCTGGCTCTGGTTTGGGCCCATCCACGTCAACCAGTACCTTGTATTGAATTCCGCTTTTATGCTCAATAACGCCATCCATTTTTGCATTTTTATCAAAGAATTTTCCACCTTCAATGGTATTGGCTTTTTCTAAATCCATTCGATATTTTGGCGCAGTAATATCATTATATTTTTTAATGACAGCCACACGCTCTTTGTCGGTTAGATAGAGATCGTTTCCTTTAAAATGATCCTGGATTCCTCGAGAAAGCATGTTTAAATCCACATCCCGGAATTGTTGCTGAAGCCGCATGGCTACATCCAAACCGATGGCATAGCTTAGGGAATCAATATGGTCTTCAAACCGTTCGTCCACCTGGATCTCAAGTGGCTTTTTTTCTGTTTTTGCACAGGACATAATTGTCAGCCCTGATACAAATGCGATTACAATATGTTTTTTCATTATTTTCCTGAAAATTGAGGGCAGAATATCACTCAAACCAACCACCTAATTCAATATGTTTAACATTATCTTTCTCGTGTGGTTTTGAATGAAATGCCCATTAAATTCTCGGACAATGATAGACGTAATAATACAAGATCCGTCTCTAATCCAAATCACCATTGTGCTCATCCTTTTGATTGCAGTTGCTATTTGGCGTCAACTGCACAAAGCGGCTTTGGTTATGGTTGGCGTTTATCTACTATATATTGTCTTTATTATCGTTTCTGCGACACCAGCATTGGATAAACCCATTGAAAATAATCAATTTTCATCATCAGAGAAATTAACTACAATTAAGGATGAGCCAACGGATGGCGAAATCGATGAAAATTTTGAAGAGGGAGTAGGGAACGATGAGTCAAAAATTGTTCCAGAAAAATTGGAGACATCTGAGGAATATATATTATCTACTCAAGATGTTGAAGTGAATGATGAGGCTCCTTCAAATGAAATTGAAAAACCCATTTCTCAAATTGAGAATGTTATAAAGCCTGAACAAAACATTACGCCAATTAATGTTATTTCTATGGAATTTGGTAAAGAATTAGTCAATCGTGAATTGGTGGGGGTTGATTCTGTGTTTTACCTATCTGATGATCGAATATATGCCCTTTCAAAAATTCAAAATAGAAGTGGAGCAAGGACACTGTTTCATGAATGGTACCACGAAGGAAAGCTCAGATCTAAAATTAGTATGGAAGTTGGCCGATCATATAATTGGCGCACATGGAGTTATATTGAGGTGCGGCCAAATATCGTCGGTAATTGGGAGGTAATTGTCAGTGACTCACTGGGCGTGAACTACGATTCACTCTCATTTCAAGTCAAAGCAACTACCATCGAACAAGAATGAAGTGGATTCGTCAATTATATGATTGGGTTTTGAAATGGTCAGAGTCCAAGTATGGGCCTCATATATTGGGTGTAATGGCTTTTGCCGAAGCATCATTTTTTCCTATACCGCCTGATGTATTGTTAATTCCATTGGCCTTGGGGATGCGGTCAAAAGCACTCCGTTTAGGACTCATATGTTCGGTTGGATCCATACTCGGTGCCATTTTTGGTTATGGGATTGGATATTTTCTATGGTGGAATGGGGTAGGTGTATTTTCAGGGTTGGCCCAATTCTTTTTCGATGTTATCCCCGGGTTTACGACTGATATTTTCTATGCCATTAAAGCCAAATATGAAATGTGGAATTTTTGGGTCATTTTCACTGCAGGATTCACACCCATTCCATTTAAAGTGTTTACGGTCTCTGCCGGCGCATTTGACATCAATTTTATTCTGTTTCTTATTGCATCTACATTGAGTCGATCGGCAAGGTTTTTATTGATCAGTGGATTGATTTGGAAATATGGTGAACCTATCCGCGAATTCATTGATAATTATTTCAATAAATTGGCTATACTATTCACTGTATTGCTCATCGGCAGTTTTGTCCTGATTAAATATTTAATCTAAGATTAAAATTCTATTCAGATGGGTTGTTTGCCCATAGAAGACCACCCTAAATTCGCCGACGAATTTTATGAAATAAAAAGAAAAATCCGGGGTGTAGCGCAGTCCGGTTAGCGCGCGTCGTTCGGGACGACGAGGTCGGAGGTTCAAATCCTCTCACC
>LSCF01000027.1 GCA_001577025.1 Fidelibacterota bacterium TCS55
GGTGCCACTATGGATTGGATGGAGCAGGAAAAAGAGCGCGGTATTACCATTACTTCTGCGGCAACCACGGCAATTTGGGATAATCATCGTATCAATATTATTGATACACCTGGTCACGTTGATTTTACTGTAGAGGTCGAACGCTCTCTCAGGGTTTTGGATGGTTCTTGCGCTGTTTTTTGTGCGGTGGGCGGTGTGGAGCCTCAAAGTGAAACGGTTTGGCGTCAAGCAGATAAATATGGTGTGCCTCGGATAGCATTCGTCAATAAGATGGATCGTATTGGCGCTGACTTTTATCATGTATTGGAAATGATTAAAGCGCGATTGGGCGCAAACCCGTTGCCTATCGTACTGCCAATTGGTGCTGGTGATATTTTTACAGGTATCATCGATTTATTGACCATGAAGGCGATCTTGTATAATGAGTCCTCATTGGGTGCCCATTTCGAAATTGGTGAAATCCCGAGTGACATGTTGGAAGAAGCAGAAAAATGGCGTCATCATTTAATTGAAGAAACCGCCAGTTATGACGAGCATCTACTTGAAAAGTATTTAGCAGAAGAAGAAATAACGGTTGATGAATTAAAAGCTGCGATTCGCAAAGGTTGTCTGGATAATACATTTGTGCCTACCCTTTGTGGTTCAGCGTTCAAAAACAAAGGTGTTCAGCGATTATTGGATGCTGTAAATGATTTCTTGCCTTCGCCTCTAGATATCGGTGCCATAAAAGGATTTGATCCAGATGATTCCGATGTTGAAATGTTTCGCGAACCGAGTGAAGATGACCCATTTAGTGCATTGGCATTTAAAGTTATGACAGATCCTTACGTGGGCAAATTAACATTTATGCGCGTCTATTCAGGTACATTAAACGCTGGTTCTTATGTCGCAAATCCCAATACGGGGAAGCGTGAGAGGATTAGCCGTATTTTGCTGATGCATGCCAATAAAAGAGAAGAATTAGATAAAGTTTCTGCTGGTGAAATTGTAGCTGCAGTTGGATTGAAAAATTCACATACCGGCCATACCCTTTGTGAAGAAAAAAAAGAAATTCTTTTAGAGTCTATGGAATTTCCTGAGCCAGTGGTTGAGGTGTCTGTGGAACCGGCGACTAAAGCTGACCAGGATGCCCTTTCTAAAGGATTGGCAAAATTGGCAGAAGAGGATCCTACATTTAAAGTGTCTATCCATCCTGATACAGGTCAGACTATTATTGCAGGTATGGGTGAATTGCACCTAGAGGTATTGGTAGATCGGTTGTTGCGTGAATTTAAAATTAAAGCCAATGTAGGTACACCGCAGGTGGCTTATGCAGAGGCCATCACCAAGCGTGTTGAAAAAATAGATGTAAAATTCGCACGTCAGTCCGGTGGTCGCGGTCAATATGGTCACGTTGTTATCAATGTTGAGCCAAATGAAGTGGGTAAAGGATATCACTTCGAAGATAAAATTGTGGGTGGTGTGATTCCGCGTGAATATATCAGCCCAGTAAGTGATGGAATTCAGGATGCCATTAAAAATGGTGTATTGGCTGGATATCCGATTGAAGATGTTCGTGTAGAATTGGTTTATGGTTCATATCATGATGTAGATTCGTCAGAAATGGCATTTAAAATTGCTGGTTCCATGGCAATCCAGGAAGCCTGTAAAAAAGCAGGACCTGTATTGATGGAGCCTATGATGAAAGTTGAAGTGGTTGTACCAGAAGAATATCTTGGTGATGTGATGGGCGATATCAACTCCCGTCGAGGCAACATTGAAAGCATGGGGCAGCGTAAAGACGCGCATGTTCTTAATGCGATTGTGCCTTTAGCAAAAATGTTTGGATATGCGACTGATCTTCGGTCAATCACACAAGGTAGAGCAGTGTTCCATATGGAATTTTCAAACTTTAAAGAAGTGCCAAATTCAGTGAAAGAAGAAATCATTGAACAAGTCCACGGTAAAGCTTCTTAACGAATAGGAATAGCAGTTATGGCAAAAGAAAAATTTGAACGGAGTAAACCCCATTTAAACATTGGGACGATTGGTCACGTTGACCATGGTAAGACGACGCTAACGGCGGCGATTACCATGACTCAGGCCAATAAAGGATTAAGTGAAGTTCGTTCTTTCGATAGTATTGATAATGCACCGGAAGAAAGAGAGCGTGGTATTACGATCCAAACGGCTCACGTAGAGTATGAGACACCCAACCGTCACTATGCTCACGTGGATTGCCCAGGTCACGCCGACTACATCAAAAACATGATTACCGGCGCCGCCCAAATGGACGGTGCAATATTGGTGGTATCTGCTGCAGACGGTCCCATGCCACAGACGCGTGAGCACGTGCTGTTGGCCCGTCAGGTGAATGTACCTTCTATTGTGGTATTCATGAATAAAACCGACCAAGTAGATGACGAAGAGTTGGTCGAACTGGTTGAAATGGAACTGAGAGACCTTCTCAATGAGTACGACTTCCCGGGTGATGACATTCCTATTGTAAAAGGATCCGCCTTAAATGCCTTAAACGGCCAGGGCGATGATGCAGCGACTGCATGTATCACCGAGTTGATGGAAGCTTGTGACAGCTTTATTCCGGAACCGGAACGAGATATTGATAAACCCTTTTTAATGCCTGTTGAGGATGTATTCTCCATCACAGGTCGTGGTACTGTAGGTACAGGCCGTGTAGAGAGCGGTATCATCAAGGTGGGTGATGATGTAGAAATGATTGGTATGGGTGAGACGAAGAAGACCACCGTAACCGGCGTAGAGATGTTCCGTAAACTTTTAGATGAAGGACGTGCCGGTGATAACGCAGGTTTGTTGCTTCGTGGTGTAGATAAAGAAGAATTGACTCGCGGTATGGTATTGGCCAAACCTGGATCGATTACACCTCACACGAAGTTTAAAGCCAGTGTATATGTTTTGAAAAAAGACGAAGGCGGCCGTCACACCCCATTTTTTAATGGATACCGTCCCCAGTTTTACTTCCGTACAACGGATGTGACCGGTGTAGCCACATTGCCCAGCGGCACTGAAATGGTGATGCCGGGTGATAATGTGGAACTGGAAGTGGAATTGATTACCCCTATTGCAATGGATAAAGAACTTCGGTTTGCAATCCGTGAGGGTGGTCACACTGTTGGTGCCGGTGTGGTAACTGAGATTGTAGAATAGTTAAGGAACGACTGTGGCTAAACAAACCATCCGAATCAGTTTAAAAGCTTACGATCATTCATTGATTGATAAGTCAACTGAAAAGATCGTCAAAACAGCAAAATCAACTGGTGCGATTATTTCCGGACCAATTCCATTGCCAACCAAACGGACGATCTATACGGTTCTTCGTTCTCCTTTTGTTGATAAAAAATCCAGAGAACAGTTCCAGACTAAAATCCACAAACGATTGATTGATATTTTAAATTCCACGCCAAAGACAGTCGAAGCGCTAATGAAGCTGGACCTACCTGCAGGTGTTGATATAGAGATTAAGGTATAGTCATGCGTGGTTTAATTGGCAAAAAAATTGGAATGACCCAAGTGTTTAAAGATGGTGGTGGGCAAGCTGTTCCTGTTACCGTGGTTGAGGCTGGTCCTTGTGTGGTTACGCAAGTCAAAACCCAAGCCAAAGACGGTTATGATGCTGTTCAAGTTGGGTTCGGCGAACGGAAAGCAAAACATTCCAATAAAGCTTTAGATGGTCATTTTACCAAAGCAGGTACGGATGCGAAAAGATTTTTAGCAGAATTTGTACCTGTGCCAGATTATGATTATCAAACCGGTCAACGATTTGGCGTTTCTTTATTTAAGGAAGGCGAATATGTTGACGTGGCAGGTACAACCAAAGGTCACGGTTTCTCCGGTGTGATGAAGCGTCATGGTTTTGGTGGTGGTCCAAAGACACACGGTC
Source organism: Fidelibacterota bacterium TCS55 (assembly GCA_001577025.1). Taxonomy (GTDB): domain Bacteria; phylum Fidelibacterota; class Marinisomatia; order Marinisomatales; family TCS55; genus TCS55. The sequence continues at coordinate 3,899 of LSCF01000027.1, forward strand.
AAAGAGAGCATCCACGTTCTGCCGGATCTATTGGTCAAGCTTCTGATCCTTCACGTGTTTTTAAAGGGATGAAGATGGCCGGCCAATACGGGAACAAGCGGATGACTGTTCGAAATTTGGAAGTAGTATCCATCGATAAAGAAAAAAATCAAATTTTGTTAAAGGGTGCAATCCCTGGGGCAAAAAACGGAATTATTTACATTACGAAATAAAATGAAATTAAATGTTTTAAAACAGGACGGCAGCAAGGGCGCAGCATTAACGGTGGATGATTCCGTATTTGGGATTACGCCGAATGAAAGCGTTGTACATCAAGCTGTTGTAGCTGAGTTGGCCAATGGCCGACAAGGTACCCACGCTTCTAAAAACCGCTCTGCGGTTCGTGGTGGTGGTAGAAAGCCCTGGCAACAAAAAGGCCGTGGTGTTGCCCGTGCCGGTACAATTCGTTCTCCCATTTGGAAGGGTGGTGGTGTTGTGTTTGGTCCAGAGCCCCATGACTATGATACGAAGTTACCGAAGAAAATGCGTCGGTTGGCCAGACGATCTGTATTGTCAAATCGCGCCAGTAGTGGCCAATTAATGGTTGTGGATGAAATTTCTGTATCTTCACCCAAAACAAAAGAATTTACTCAGGTACTCAATGCATTGAATCTTGATGGGAAAAAAGTAACCGTTCTTGTGGCTTCTTATCATGATAATGTATTCTTGGCCGCGCGGAATATTCCCAATGTATATGTAGTTGAAGCCACATCAGCTAGCACTTACGATCTGTTGGATTGTGAAGTCTTATTAGCTGAAAAGTCAGGATTGGCTTTGTTGAACGAACAATTAATGGTGAAGTCATAATGTCTTACCAAAAAACCATTATTCGCCCCTTATTCACTGAAAAGATGAGTCGGTTAGAAGAATCGGAACAGAAATATGCATTTCAAGTGATGAAGGGTGTAAATAAAATCGAAATTAAACGTGCGATTGAAGATAAGTTTGATGTTGAAGTAGCCAAAGTCGCCACCATGAATCGCATGGGTAAAGAAAAAAATATGACGGTTAAAAGTGGTGGTCGAACCATTCGAACCCAAGGTAATCGTGCCAGTTGGAAGAAAGCCATCGTTACATTAAAAGAAGGTCATGAGATTGATCTGCTTAGAGGGGAAGTGGCTGAATAATGGGTGTAAGAAGCATTAAACCAACCACGCCGGGTAATCGATTCGCAACCCGTCCGGATTTTGCGGAAATTACGAAGAGCACGCCAGAAAAAAGTTTAACCACTGCGTTGAGAAAAACAGGCGGTCGCAACAATAAAGGCCGTATTACCGTTCGCCATCGTGGCGGTGGTCATCGTCGCAGATATCGTATCATTGATTTTAAACGGGATAAATTTGATATTCCGGCAAAAGTGGCCTCAATCGAATACGATCCAAACCGTTCTGCCAATATCGCGCTCTTGCATTATGCAGACGGAGAAAAGCGCTATATCCTTTCTCCATTCGGCACTAAAGTGGGTGATGAAATTTTATCCGGTGAAAATGCCCCTTTAAGAGTAGGAAATGCATTACCTATCGGAAAAGTAGCTACGGGTTTGTTTGTACATAATATTGAATTAGAGCCTGGGCGTGGTGGACAAATGGTCCGAAGTGCAGGTGTGGCAGCACAAATCATGGCTCATGATGGTGGACTTACCACAGTGAAATTGCCATCTGGTGAACTACGACAGGTGCGAGAAAATTGTTTTGCCACTGTAGGTGAAGTTGGAAATAAATCCCATGAACAGGTTGTATCCGGGAAAGCGGGTAGAAGTCGCTGGCTTGGAAAACGTCCAACTGTGCGTGGTGTAGTGATGAATCCTGTTGATCACCCGCATGGTGGTGGTGAAGGAAAATCTTCCGGTGGACGTCATCCTGTTACACCTTGGGGTAAACCTACCAAGGGATATAAAACCCGGAAAAAGAATAAAAAATCAAATGATTATATCGTGAAGAGGAGAAAGTAGGATGGCCCGTTCACTGAAAAAAGGACCATTTGTAGATGTCAAACTTCAAAAGAAGGTTGAGAAAATGAATGAAGGCGGTAAAAAACAGGTAATTAAAACCTGGTCCCGCCGTTCCATGATTACCCCTGATTTTGTGGGGCATACATTCGCTGTTCACAATGGAAATAAATTTATTCCTGTATTTGTATATGAGAATATGGTTGGGCATAAGCTTGGTGAGTTTGCACCCACTCGAACATTTAGACTGCACTCTGGTGACAGAAAGACATAGATATTATGGAAGCAAAAGCAATAACACGTCACATTCGTCAATCCCCTCGTAAAATTAGAGTGGTGTTGGATGAAGTGCGTGGTCGTGATGTAGAAGAAGCATTGAACTATCTTCATTTTTCTAAAGCGAAAGCTGCTACTCAAATTGAAAAAACGCTTCGTTCGGCTATTGCCAATCTGATGAATAAAGTAGAAGATGCAACCGTGAATACTGAAGATTTATGTGTAAAAGAGTGTTATGCAGATGGCGGACCCCATATGAAACGGTTTCGTGCAGCATCCATGGGTCGTATTTCAAGATTAAATAAACCAACGGCGCACTTGACAGTCGTTGTGTCTGACGAGAAAAATTAGGAGGCCGGATTGGGTCAAAAAACACATCCAGTAGGATTTAGACTTCAGGTCAATAAAGATTGGCGTTCTACTTGGTTCGCAGGGGATTCTTTTGCCCCCGGACTCGAAGAAGATGTCCGCATCCGTAAATATTTAAAAGTGCGTTTGCCCAACGCAGGTATTTCACGTGTTGAAATCAGCCGCACATCCAAAACCGTTACTGTGACCATTCATACCGCACGGCCGGGGATTGTGATTGGTAAAGGTGGTGAAGAAGTGAACCGATTAAAAGACGAGATTAAACAGCTTACAGAAAGAAATGTTCAAGTAAATATTTCTGAAGTGAAACGTCCTGAATTGGATGCTGCTTTGGTTGGATCCAATATTGCCCACCAATTACAGAAAAAAGTATCTTACCGCCGTGTGGTCAATAAAGTGATTCAATCCACCATGCGGATGGGAGCAGACGGAATCCGTATCAATGTTGCCGGTCGTTTAGGTGGAGCAGAAATCGCCAGAAGTGAAAAATTTTCACAAGGACGTGTCCCTTTGCATACACTCCGTGCGGATATTGATTATGTGTTGACTGAAGTGTCCACCCAATACGGTATTATTGGTATTAAAGTGTGGATTTGTAACGGCGAATCATCTAGGTAGTTAAAGATGTTAGAACCAAAGAAAATTAAATTTCGCAGACACCATCGGGGCAACCGCAAAGGAATGGCCAAAGGTGGTGATTATGTGGCATTTGGCACATGGGGATTAAAAGCGGTTGAACCCGGTTGGATAACCAGTCGTCAAATTGAGGCATGTCGTATCTCTATCACACGTGTGGTGCGTAAAATTGGTAAAATGTGGATTCGCATTTTCCCAGACAAGCCCATTACTAAAAAGCCGGCAGAAACTCGAATGGGTAAAGGTAAAGGTACTCCCGAATACTGGGTAGCTGTCGTAAAACCTGGCCGTATTCTGTTTGAGATTGAGGGTGTAGATCGTGCTGGTGCAGAAGAAGCCTTTCACAATGCCGCCCATAAATTGCCCATTAAAACAAAAATTGTAGGTCGTAGAGAAGTCTAATGAAAAGACAAACACTAAACGATTTAACTTTGGCCGATATCGAGACCAAGCTAAGTGATAACGAAGAAGCGTTGCAAAACCTGCGTTTTCAAAAGGCACTACAGCAGCTTGAGGATCCAATTAAGATTAATCATTTGAAAAAAGAAATCGCCCAATTAAAAACTGTAAAAAAAGAATTTGCCCTTGGTATTCGCGGTGGAAAGGATGAGAATTAGTCATGGCTGAAAGAAAAAGACAAACCCTCGTTGGCGAAGTTGTCAGTGATAGTATGGAAAAAACAGTTGTGGTTCAGGTGACCCGTAAAATTCCCCATCCTGTATATCGGAAATTTGTCAAAAGATTTAAAAAACATTTAGCACATGTTGAATCAGTAGAGCCTAAGGTAGGTGATATTGTTCAAATTAGTGCCATGCGCCCAATGAGTAAAAGAAAACGGTGGCGTGTGAGTGAAATTATTCGTGAATCTGTTAAGATTGGTTAATTGAAGTGATTCAACAAGAAACAAGACTTAAAGTAGCAGACAATTCAGGTGCCCGAGAAGTGTTATGCTTCAAAGTATTGGGTGGTAGTCGTCGTCGGTATGCATCGGTAGGCGATATCATTGTCGTGACTGTTAAACAAGCTATTCCTGGTGGAATGGTAAAAAAAGGCCAGGTGTCCCGCGCAGTCGTTGTCCGAACAAGAAAAGAAGTACGTCGTGCCGATGGCTCTTACATTCGTTTTGATGACAATGCAGCAGTATTGTTAAATGCGGCAGGCGAACCGAGAGGAACCCGCGTATTGGGACCTGTCGCTCGTGAATTGCGTGATAGCGGCTATATGAAAATTGTATCTATGGCACCGGAGGTCCTCTAATGCATATCAAGCAAGGTATGACCGTTCGGGTGATTCGTGGCAATCATCGTGGCGAAGAAGGTAAGGTGTTGTATGTATTTCCGAAAAAAGAACGGGTAATTATTGAAGGTGTCAATTTGATTAAGCGCCATACACGCCCCTCTCAGGAAAATCCCCAAGGTGGTATTGTTGAAAAAGAAGCTGCGCTTCACGTATCCAATCTTATGGTTGTCCATGGTGGAAAACCCACACGGGTAGGATATAAAAAATTAGATGATGGATCCAAAGTAAGGGTCGCAGTAAAAACCGGTGAGGAAATAGGTTAATCTCATGGCTGGGAAAAAAGATAAACAAATGATTCCAAACCTACGCGAAAAATATACAGGTGAAGTTGTGTCGGGGATGATGGATCGATTCCATTACAACAATGTGATGGAAGTACCCAAAATCTCTCACGTTTCAGTGAATATGGGTATTGGTGATGCGAAAGATAATCCAAAGAAATTGGAAAGTGCATTGCAAGAGCTCACCCTAATTTCTGGACAAAAACCGGTGATAACACGATCAAGAAAAGATATTTCAAATTTTAAAATCCGTCAAGGATTCCCCGTTGGCTGTAAAGTCACCCTTCGTGGGAATCGCATGTATGATTTCATAGAAAGATTGATCAGTATTGCACTGCCTCGGACTCGTGATTTTCGCGGTTTATCCTTCAAATCTTTTGATGGTCGTGGCAATTACTCTTTTGGTGTGAAAGAGCAGATTATCTTTACGGAAATTGATTACGATAAAATTGATAGTATCCGCGGAATGGATATTACTTTTTCTACAACAGCAAAGACCAATGATGAGTCCTATTGGCTGTTGAAATTAATCGGTCTTCCCCTTCGGGATAAGCCGGTAAAACAGGAAGTTGTTGAGGCAGCTTAATGGCTAGAAAATCACTGATTGTAAAGGCAAAAAGAAAGCCAAAATTTAGTTCTAGAGCGTATAACCGTTGTTTTAATTGCGGACGCCCTGATGGCTATTTAAGAAAATTTGGTCTTTGCCGTATTTGTTTTAGAGAAATGGCACTTAAAGGGGAAATCCCTGGTGTGACCAAGGCAAGCTGGTAGGAGTAGAATCGAATGGCTATGACCGATCCAATTGCTGATATGCTGACCAGAATCCGGAATGGAATGGCGGTGAATAAACGATTTGTTGATATCCCCTCATCCAACCTGAAAAAGCGTATCGCATTTGTACTGAAAGAAGAAAAATATATCGAAGATTTTATGTTTGTCCAAAATGGCGTTAAAGCATCGATTCGAGTTTTCTTAAAATATGATCATAAAGGCGGGGCTGTTATTTCAGGGATTGAACGGGTCAGTAAGCCTGGCCGCCGTGTTTATGTCGGTGGGCATGAGATCCCCCGCGTATTGGATGGATTGGGTATTTCAATCCTGTCCACATCCAGAGGTGTTGTATCCAATAAAGCTGCCAAGCGCATGGGAATTGGCGGCGAAGTGCTTTGCAATATTTGGTAAGGAAATATGTCAAGAATTGGTAATAAAATTATAGAAATCCCAGAAAGCGTTACATTAAATATTAGCGCTGGTATGGTTGATATTAAGGGGCCGAAAGGCACCATGGCTATTCCTGTGCATAGCGATATGCAGGTGAAACAGGATAATGGAAGTATTATCGTTGAAAGACCATCTGATTCCCGTACCCACAGATCATTGCATGGTACCACACGTCAGTTGTTGGCCAATGGAGTGCAAGGCGTTTCTGAGGGTTTTAATAAAGAATTAGAAATTAGAGGTGTAGGTTACCAGGCAAACATGCAGGGTAAATATCTTGTCCTTCAGCTTGGATTTTCACACGACATTTATTTTGAGCCACCTGAAGGTATTGAAATCAAAGCCAATCGAACTGAAATTTCCGTCAGTGGAATCAATAAGCAATTGGTTGGTGAGGTGGCTGCGAAAATCCGTTCATTCAGAAAACCGGAGCCTTACAAAGGTAAAGGTGTTCGTTATAAAGATGAATATGTGCGTTCAAAACAAGGTAAAACCGTGGGCGGTGGTGCGTAATGAAAAAATTATCAACAACAGAAGTTCGAAATCAGCGCCGGCGTAACCGGAGCAAACGAGCCAATATGGCCCATCCAGAACGTCCTCGTTTGGTTGTTTATCGTTCAAACAAACATATCCGTGCCCAAGTGATTAATGATCATGATGGTGCAACATTGGCTTCTGCCTCATCCATGGATAAAGATATGGGTAAAGCAGTTGAAAAAGCAGAATCAAAAACAGACGTCAGTACTTTGATTGGTACTGCTGTTGCAGAGCGTGCCTTGAAAAACAAGGTGAGCAAAGTTGTATTTGATCGAAACGGATATCCATATCATGGTCGGGTTAAAGCGGTGGCAGATGCTGCACGTGAAGCTGGCCTGGAATTCTAAAGATTAGAAAGTATTATGATTAATCCTGCAGAACTGGATCTAAAAGAAGAAACTGTTATTCGCGTTACCCGTGTAGCAAAGGTGACCTCTCGAGGAAAAAATTTCCGATTTGGGGCATTGGTTGTCGTGGGGGATGGCAAAGGACATGTAGGTATTGGCCAAGGAAAGGCCGGCGAAGTGATGTCCGCAATCAACAAAGCCAAAGAAGACGCAAAACAAAGTATTGTCAGAATTCCACTCGTGAATGGAACCATCCCTCACAAGATCGTTTCTCGGTATAGCTCAAGTCAAGTGATGCTAAAACCGGCAGCGCCTGGTACAGGTATTATTGCTGGTGCCGCTGTTCGTGCCGTCATGGAACAAGTGGGTGTACACAATATTTTGACCAAACGTTTTGGATCCAATAATCAAATGAATGTAACGAAAGCCACGATGAAAGCACTAACTGAATTGCAGGATGCAGTAAGTATTGCTAGCAAACGTGGTATGACCATTAGAGAAGTATTTAGTTAATCGTTATGGCCAAAGCAAAAACATTAAAAATTACCCAGATCAAAAGTCCGATCGGTTACAAACAAAAAGCCAAAACGACTTTAAAAGCGTTAGGTTTACGTAAAATGCATCAATCTGTAGAGCAGGTAGACTCTCCTGTTCTCCGTGGTATGATTAACCGGGTAAACTACTTGGTAAAGGTTGAGGAAGTCTAATGAAATTAGGTGAATTAAAGCCAAATGAAGGCGCAACCCACAGTAAAAAACGGGTTGGCCGTGGCCATGGTTCCGGCTTAGGCCGTAATGCGGGTCGCGGAGATAAAGGATATCATTCTCGTTCCGGTTCTAAGCACCGTCCTTGGTTCGAAGGTGGACAAATGCCTTTGCATCGCCGGGTACCCAAAAGAGGGTTTTCAAACTACCTGTTTAAAAAAGAATTTCAATTGGTAAATGTATCTGATCTTGAAAACTTGGATGTGGATGCAATTGATGCCAATGTATTAAAAGAAAATGGATTAGTTAAATATGCCATGCGTCCGATTAAGGTATTGGGTGATGGCGAATTGACCAAAAAATTGGATGTGACAGCAAATGCATTTAGTGCTTCTGCCAAAGAAAAAATTGAAAAAGCTGGCGGCTCAACCACGGAACAATAGTGCTCGATAAATTTAAAAATATTTTTGCCATTCCTGAGTTGCGTAAACGCGTAATGTTTACGCTGGGTGTACTGATTACTGTTCGATTAGGGGCGCATATTCCATTGCCCGGTATTGATGCAGATGCACTATCGGCTGCATTCCAAGGATATCAAAATACATTACTTGGATTGTATAATATGTTTGCAGGGGGTGCATTCCAAAAAGCAACATTGTTTGCTTTGGGAATTATGCCTTATATCTCTGCTTCCATTATCATTCAGCTAATGAGTACAGTGGTGCCTTACTTCCAGCGTTTGCAAAAAGAAGGGGAAGCGGGCCGAAAAAAAATCACACAAGTGACACGGTATTTAACTGTATTAATTGCAGCCATGCAGGCTTATGGTGTTGTGGCTGTCTTTTTACCTTCCTTATCAGCTGGTGGTCAATCGGTGGTGATTAATCCTGGTTTCGGATTTACGTTTACCGGTATGGTGAGTTTAATCACAGGAACCATTTTATTGATGTGGTTAGGTGAACGGATTACAGAACGCGGTATTGGAAATGGTATTTCTCTTATCATTATGATTGGTATTATGGCTGGATTGCCTAATGTTATTGTCAGTGAAGTGGCTTTGATTAGTGAAGGTGTTCGGGGTATTCTGAGTGAAGTCATCCTCATTGGTATTATGTTTGCAGTGATTGCTTTTGTTGTACTCTTGACACAAGGGACGCGGAAAATTCCCGTATCCTATGCCAAGCGTGTGGTGGGGCGTAAAGTATATGGCGGTCAGTCCACGCATATTCCTTTGAAGGTGAATACAGCTGGTGTCATGCCCATCATTTTTGCCCAATCCATCATGTTTATCCCAAGTACGATTGCTACATTTTTCAGTGATAATGTTTTTATGCAGGGTGTTATGCGGTGGTTTTCTTTTGACCATCCATTCTACTGGTTCATCTTTGGATTGATGATTGTTTTCTTCACATATTTTTATACAGCTATCGCTTTTGACCCCACACAGGTTTCACAACAAATGAAACAACATGGTGGATTTATTCCTGGGATTCGTCCAGGGAAAAAGACCGCTGAGTATATTGACAATATTTTATCTCGAGTGACCTTGCCCGGCTCTTTTGCCCTGGCCTTGGTTGCGATCTTTCCATACATCCTCATGCAAGCCATGGATGTAAGTTATGATTTAGCCTCATTTTTTGGTGGCACCAGTTTGTTGATTATCGTGGGTGTTGCATTGGATACTTTGCAGCAAATTGAATCTCACCTCATGAGTCGTCATTATGATGGCTTTTTGACCAAAGGTAAAATTCGTGGTCGGAGGCGCATGTAATGGTTCGAATCAGAACACAGCGAGAGATTGATATAATTGCCACCAGTTGTCAAATTGTGGCAGACACATTGGATATGCTTACAGAACATGTAATACCCGGTGCCCGCATCATTGATTTAGATGAAAGAGCAGAAGCATTTATTCGTAACCAAGGTGCACGGCCTGCTTTTAAGGGATATATGGGTTTCCCAGCAACATTATGCGTTTCTGTGGATGATGAAGTGGTACATGGGGTTCCTAATGATCGTGTTCTTGAAGAAGGCCAGATTGTGGGTATTGATTGCGGTGCAGAAAAAGACGGATACTACGGCGATCATGCACGAACATTTGCTATTGGCAAAGTTTCTGATGATAAACAAAAATTAATGGATGCCACCCGTGAATCCCTCATGCGGGGAATTGCCGCAGCCAAGCCGGGCAACTATGTTTCAGATATTGGTTATGCCATCCAATCTTATGTAGAAAAATTTGGCTATTCCGTGGTCCGTGAATTGGTGGGCCATGGGATTGGATCTGAACTTCATGAAGAGCCTCAAGTACCCAATTATGGACAGCCAAAACAGGGGTATAAACTTCGTGAAGGTATGTGCATTGCTATTGAGCCAATGATTAACTTGGGTGTCAAAGAAGTGAAAACCGATTCCGATGGCTGGACTATTCGTACGGCTGATGGAGAAGCATCGGCCCACTTCGAACATACCATCGCCATTACAGCAAAAGGCCCTGAAATCTTGAGTAAAGGGGAGGCGCTTCGTGGCTAAAGAGCAAGCCATTGAGGTTGAAGGTATCATCAAAGAGACCTTACCCAACGCTATGTTTCGTGTTGAGGTAGAAATTGGTGATAGTACGCATGAGGTGTTAGCCCACGTGAGTGGAAAAATGCGGATGCATTTCATTAAAATTTTACCGGGGGATGTGGTGAAACTTGAGATTTCACCCTACGATTTAACCCGTGGTCGTATTACGTATCGGAATAAATAGGAAGATATGAAAGTTAGAGCTTCAGTTAAAAAGATTTGTGCCAAATGCAAGGTCATCAAGCGTAAAGGCATTGTGATGGTGATTTGTGAAAATCCAAAACACAAACAAAGACAAGGTTAGGAGTTTTTTGTGGCGCGTATAGCAGGTATTGATATTCCCCGCGAAAAGAAGATCCCTTATTCCCTGTGTTATATCCATGGGATTGGATTAACTACAGCTAAACAAATTTGCGAAAAGGCGAAAGTGGATCAAGACGCTAGGGTTAAAGATTTATCCGATGATCAAGTGGCTTCCGTTCGGGATGCAATTACATCACTTGATATTAAAGTAGAAGGTGAGCAGCGGACTCAGGTTTCTATGAATATTAAGCGGAAAAGAGATATTGGGTGTTACCAAGGGTTACGCCATCGCCGTGGTCTCCCCGTAAATGGACAACGGACCAAGACAAATTCAAGAACCCGTAAAGGGAAACGTCGTACAATCGGTCTGGGCAAGAAAGTGCAGGTATAGAATTGGCTAAGCCATCAAAGGATAGAAAAAATAAAAAGAAAAAAGGGTCGGTGGATGCAGCAGGCGTTGCCCATATTAAGGCCACTTTTAACAACACCCATATTACATTGACAGATAAATTTGGGAATGTAGTTGCATGGTCCACAGCTGGTACCAGTGGATTCAAAGGATCTCGGAAAAGTACTGCTTATGCGGCTACCTTGGCTGCTGAAAAAGCAGGACAAGAAGCTGTGCAAATGGGAATGAAAACAATTGAAGTAAAAGTGAAAGGGCCCGGTTCAGGTCGCGAATCTGCTATTCGTGCTTTGGCTGTCGCTGGATTAGAAGTGATATCAATTCGTGATGTCACCCCTTTACCACATAATGGTTGTCGTCCACCGAAAAGACGACGTGTTTAATTAGAGAAGTTTAATGGCTAAATCAAACGTACCTAAAGGCAAACTCGTCCGGAAATTCGGAGAAAATATATTTGGAAATCCAAAATATGATAGTTTGCTCAACAAAAAACCTTATACCCCAGGACAGCATGGCCCAACTCGTCGTCGCCGTTTGTCTAACTATGGCATTCAGCTGCGGGAAAAACAAAAAATTAAAGCCATGTATGGCGTCTTGGAACGTCAATTCCGGAACTACTTTCATAAAGCAGAAAAAATGAATGGTGAAACCGGTACCAATCTTCTCCAACTATTGGAATGTAGATTGGACAATGTGGTCTACCGTCTAGGTTTTGCATCCACACGGGCGCAGGCACGTCAATTGGTGAGCCATGCACATTTTCTGCTGAATAATCGGAAATGCAACTATCCATCCGCATCGGTAAAACCTGGTGACGTGATTCAAGTGCGGGATAAATCAAAGAAAATGGAATTCATTATGGAATCCATGAAAAGAATTAAGGGTGATATTGAATTGCCCTGGCTCGAATTAGATAAAGCAAAAATGACTGGTTCATTTATCGCCGTTCCTGAACGGGATGAAATGGCACTCACAGTCAACGAACAAATGGTTGTAGAACTCTACTCCAAGTAAACAAAAGGCAAGATATATTTATGGCTAAAAAAGAATACGATCTGAAGATCAAAACAGAAGATAAGTCTCTCACTGATACTTACGGTAAATTTATTGTTCAGCCTTTAGAAAGAGGATATGGTGTAACCGTTGGGAACGCCCTTCGTCGTGTGCTGCTGACCAGTTTACCCGGCGCTGCCATTACCAATGTAAAGGTTGACGGTGTTCTCCATGAATTCTCCACCATCCCTGGTGTAAAAGATGATATGGCTGATATCATTCAAAACCTGAAAGGTGTTCGCTTTAAACTTTCGGAAACTGAAGTCGATCCTGTCACTGTTACTCTTAAAGGTAAGAAAACCATAACTGGCGCAGATATTCAAGCGGCTACTGATGAATTCGAAGTATTGAATCCGGATCATTACATTACCGAAATGAACGCCAAAGGATCCATCGAAATGGAAGTCCGGATTGGTGTGGGTAAAGGATATGTACCTGCTGAAGAAAATGATTTGCCTAATGCACCGATTGGTACATTGGCTATTGACAGTATTTTCAATCCTGTAACCAAAGTGACATACAATGTGCAGCCCGTACCCGGTGCAAAAGATCCCATCGAAATTCTGAACATTGAAGTAGAAACTGATGGTTCGACAACACCAAAGGATGCAATCAGTTATTCTGCAACCGTATTGATGAAGCATCTCCGTTTGGTAGAAGCCATTGCAAACCCTGAAGTTCTTGAAGTGTCTCAAAAGATAAGTGAAGAAGTTATCAATATCTGCAACTTGCTTAACTTGACCATTGATGAAATGGAATTATCTGTTCGGAGTCACAACTGCTTACAAGCCGCTGGCATCAAATACATCTATGAATTGGTGAGCAAAGAAGAAAGTGAAATGCTGAAGTATAAAAACTTTGGTCGTAAATCACTGACTGAATTGGTCGAAAAGCTAGACGAAATGGGTATCAGTTTTGGCATGGATGTAGATAAATATTTGAAACTGGAAGTTTAATCGAATAATGAGACACCAGAAAAAAGGCCGCAAATTAGGTGTAAACCCTTCCCATCGGAAGGCCATGCTCCGCAATTTGGCAGCCAATTTAATCGAACATAAACGGATTAAGACCACCGATTCACGTGCGAAAGAATTGCGTACATTTATCGAACCGTTGATCACCAAAGCCAAAAAAGGTGATTTAAACGCCATTCGGGCGATTGCAAAGAAATTGCCGCGTAAAGATATGGTTCATGCATTGGTTCATGAAATTGCTCCTGTTTATGCAGACCGCAATGGTGGTTACACACGAATCATTAAACTCGGATTCCGTGACAATGATCGTGCCTCCGTCTCATTGATTGAATTTGTTGATTTTAGTGATGCAGAAGCAGTAGAAGTGGCTGAAGCATCCGAATAGATTCTTGATCAAAACGACCAAAAAAATCCAAGTAAGGGCAGCGATTATCGTTGCCCTTCTTTTTTGTATAAAATCGCCTATTGCTGCTCAAAGGGGTGAGTTTGATGGGCGATATCTATGGGTGGTTCGAAATACCATGACCAACCCTAAGCAGATCGATCAAATGCTCCAATTCGCCACCCTCAATCGGTTTAACCATATTTTGGTGCAAGTCCGGGGCAGAGGCGATGCCTATTATCAATCTGATCTTGTTCCAAAATCCCACTTGATCAAGGATGTAAATTTTGACCCATTGGCCTATCTCATACCCAAAGCGAAAGAAAAGGGCATTCAAGTCCATGCATGGGTGAATACGTATTTATTGTGGTCCTCCCGTGTGAAACCGGTGCAAAAAGATCATCTCCTTTATACCCATCCCGAATGGCTGGATCAAGATAATCGTATGACCATGGATATTGGCAAGGAAATGCGAAAGTTCAACGGCGGTAAAAATGGGAATGAAGGATTTTATCTATCACCGAATCACCCAAAAGTGAATTCATATTTAATTTCTGTTTTTAAGGATTTGATTGAGAATTATGAATTGGATGGGCTTCATTTAGACTATGTTCGGTTTCATGATTCAGAATATGGACAAAATCCCGGTGCCATTGCTTATTACCGCAAATATAATGGACTTACTGTTGACCCCGCTCAAATGTCTCAAGAATCAATATGGAGTGATCATCGGCGTAAGGCTGTAACGGATTTGGTTCGGGAGACGAAAAATTTAATTGAATCTACCCGCCCTCAGATGGAATTAACAGCGGCGGTAAAACCGAATCTGTATCAGGCGAGAGAACGATTCTATCAGGAGTGGGATGTATGGCTGGCAGCTGGCTATTTGGATAAAGCAGTGGTCATGAATTATGCGAAAGATTTAAAAGACTTTGCTGCCAATATTGATATTATGTACGATAATCTTCCCTCCAAATATCGTAAAAAGATTGTCATGGGGATTGCCACCTATAATCAACCGGCACGGCATGTCGTTGATAAGGTGAAGTATACCCGTGTGACCCGTTTTAGCGGTATTTCCTTTTTCTCCTATAATGTCATGGTCAAAAACCCCAGATACTTTCGATCAATAAAAAAGATTCTTTACCCGAGGGGATAGCATCTCAGCCTTTTCTTTTTAGAAATGGTATAGCATCTATTTATAAATCCGTCCATAAAGTTATGGAGTATGAGAGGCATTGATTAAATTTCCGACAATATTTTTGCGAAATAAAAAGGTTTAATTCAATGTCGAAACGGTCGATCATTGCCCCGAAAGGGACAGAGCTATCTTGTAAAAATTGGCAGATTGAAGCCCCTTACCGTATGATCCAAAATAACTTGGATCCAGATGTGGCGGAAAATCCGGATGAACTTGTAGTGTACGGTGGCAAGGGAAAAGCTGCCCGTTCCTGGGAATGTTATGATGCCATCCTTGATACATTGAAAAGAATGGATGAGGATGAAACATTACTGATCCAATCGGGAAAGCCAATAGGTGTTATTAAAACACATACCACTTCACCACGTGTCCTCATTGCCAATTCAAACCTCGTCCCCAATTGGGCCACATGGGAACACTTCAATGAACTGGATAAAGAGGGACTCATGATGTACGGTCAAATGACAGCCGGTTCGTGGATTTATATCGGGACACAGGGCATTTTGCAGGGGACCTACGAAACATTTGCCGCCGCCGCCAAACAGCATTATAATTCTGACCTGACCGGTAAACTGGTGGTCACTGCCGGTCTCGGAGGCATGGGTGGGGCTCAGCCCTTATCCGTGACAATGAATAATGGAGTAATCATTTGTATTGAAATTGATCCATTCCGAATTCAGCGACGCTTAGAAACAAAGTATCTCAATGTAGCCACCGACTCACTGGATGATGCTCTCTCTATGGCAAGAGACGCCCAGCAGAAAGGTGAACCTCTATCTATCGGCCTACAGGGCAATGCGGCGGATATTGTACCTCAAATGGCCACATTGGGTATCATTCCCGATATGGTTACGGATCAAACCTCTGCTCATGATGAATTGGATGGTTATGTACCCAATGGCATGACTTATAAAGAGGCACTGGAATTACGTAAATCTGATCCGGAAAAGTATATCAATGAAAGCTATCGTGCCATGGCAGAACACTGCCAGGGTATGCTAGACTTAAAGGCCCAAGGGGCAATCGCATTTGATTATGGTAACAACCTTCGTGGACAGGCGAATAAAGCGGGTGTGGATAATGCATTTGACTTCCCCGGTTTTGTGCCAGCCTATATCCGAGATTTGTTTTGCCAAGGGAAAGGGCCTTTCCGGTGGGTGGCACTCTCAGGTGATCCGGAAGATATTTATAAGACGGATGAAAAAGTATTGGAAATGTTTCCCGAAGATGAAACACTTTCCCGTTGGATCAAAATGGCCCGTAAGCAAGTGCAGTTTCAAGGATTGCCATCAAGGATATGTTGGCTTGGGTATACTCAAAGAGCCAAGTTTGGTGTGGCATTGAATCAGATGGTGGCCAGTGGTGAATTGTCTGCGCCAGTGGTGATTGGCCGTGATCATTTGGATTGTGGATCCGTTGCATCGCCTTATCGTGAGACTGAAGCCATGAAAGATGGATCCGATGCGGTGGCGGATTGGCCATTATTAAATGCACTCACCAGCACAGCAAGCGGTACCACTTGGGTATCCATCCACCATGGTGGCGGTGTAGGCATGGGATTGGCCCTTCATGCGGGACAAGTGATTTGTGTGGATGGTTCACCTGAAATGGAAAAACGGGTAGAAGCCGTCCTAACCAACGATCCGGGGATGGGTATTTTTCGCCATGCAGACGCTGGGTATGAAAATGCGATTCAGAATGCGAAGGATTGGGGAGTTGATGTCCCCATGTTAGATGGATGATGGGGAATGGATAATCATAAATCTATATTGATCACAAATATCGGAAGGTTAGTCTCGGCCAACACTGATGGAGTTGCCGTAGTAGAGAACACATCTGTTCTAATCGAAAATGGCCAGATCACTGCCATAGGTGAAGGTGATGCGGAATATAAAATCGATTGTTGTGGTAAAATGGTCACGGCTGGATTTGTAGATTCTCACACACATCCGGTTTTCTTTAATAAGCGTGATGAAGAATATGCCATGCGGCTTGCAGGATCCAGTTATGAAGAAATTGCTGAGAAAGGCGGTGGCATCGTTTCCAGTGTAGCTGGCGTTCGTAATGCATCTAAAAATGCTTTGGTGGATAAAGTTTCCGCCCGAATGGATCGGTTCATTTCTTTGGGTACGACCACAGTCGAATCCAAGTCCGGTTATGGATTGGATACAGTATCGGAGCTTAAATCTTTAGAAGTGATTGATGAAGTCAACGAATCTCATGCGATTGATATGGTGCCCACATTTATGGGTGGCCATGCATTTCCAAATGAATTTGTTAATGACCATGATGCATACATAAATATTATTTGTGATGAAATGGTTCCGGCAGTGGCTGAACAAGGGATAGCTATCTTTAACGATGTATTTTGTGAGGAAGGATATTTCACAGTTGAACAGTCCAGAAGAATATTGGAAACAGGGAAGAAGTATGGATTGAAACCGCGACTCCATGCGGATGAATTTGTGGATTCGGGGGCGGCAGAACTGGCAGGAGAAGTGGGGGCATTTTCTGCAGATCATCTCATGGCAGTAAGTGACGCGGGAATAAATCGATTGGCAGAGAATAATGTTGTGGCAAGCCTTTTACCGGGAACCACATTCTTTTTGGGTAAAACATCTTATGCGCCGGCGAGACAATTATTGGATGCAGGGTTAACTGTTGCATTGGCCACAGATTTCAACCCCGGGAGCTGTCATATACAATCTATGCCTTTTATAATGACATTGGCCTGTATGCATATGGGTATGACCGTGGAGGAAGCTTATCAATCTGCTACCTATCATGGAGCAAAAGCATTGGGATTGGAACATGAAATTGGATCCATTGATGTGGGCAAAAAAGCTGATTTGGTAGTTTGGAATCTGGATTCATTATTGGATATTCCTTACCATGTTTCCAACCATAGTATCCAAAAAGTGATTAAGAATGGAAATCTTGTATTTGGCGCTTGATTTTCCCCCTCGTCTTCGTGTAAAATTGCGCCTGTTTAACACTTATAATTGGTAATTAAATGACGCTTAAAAAAATTCTGGCACTGGTAACGATTCTGGTAATGAGCACTCAATTCGTTTTTGCGAACTATGCTTTTTACAAGAAGGTGGCCAATACGTGCAAATATTATCGTGTGAATGTGGACCAAAAGAAGATGGCCCTGACCAAAAATGCCGATGGCTCATACCATTTCTCTATTGAGTTGGAAAGCATGCGGAATAATTTTGAAATGGTGATGCTTGTTGGATTTATATCCGTGGGACAAGCCATGAGGCATCAAGAAGCGCTCGCAAAGAAAAAATCTGGGTATACGGCTGTTGTACCTTCTGATC
>LSCF01000028.1 GCA_001577025.1 Fidelibacterota bacterium TCS55
GAATAAATGGGTCAGGTGGGGGCGGTGCACAGCCCATCATTATTGTGAATAACATTATCCATTGAAACTTCATGCTTAAAACTACATATTTAATTTTTCGTCTTCAATCATAACAATTTATTAACAATTATTTCTGTAATGGATTCCCTAACTTCCCCACCAATTAGAAGAATAAAAGAATAAACACTAGGAGTGTAAAACATGAATAAAGAGAATAAAGACCGTTTTTATTATAACAAGGAATTTTTAGGCAGCCCCGAAGGGCGTTCCATTCGATTATTATCTGAATATTACGGTCCCCTCCAACGATTCAAACGAAACAAAATCCAAGATACGATTGTATTTTTTGGTTCGGCACGATTGAAATCTACAGCGGATGCAAAGCAGACTTTGGCTGATGCGCCTTCTGATATTTCTAAGGATGACCGAAAACAAATGGAAACTGACCTTGAAATGAGCCGATACTATGAATCAGCCCGTGAATTGGCATATAAAATGACCAAATGGAGCAAAGGGCTCAAACATAAGAAAAAACGGTTTATCGTTACATCCGGCGGCGGACCTGGTATTATGGAAGCAGCCAACCGTGGCGCTTCAGAAGCGGATGGATTGGCCGTTGGGTTATCCATTTCCCTCCCCTTTGAACAATCAAGGAATGAATGGATTTCCAATGATCTTGAAATCAACTTTCATTACTTTTTTATGCGTAAGTTTTGGTTCCTATATCTGGCTAAAGCCATGGTGGTTTGGCCCGGTGGATTTGGAACGCTGGATGAGGTGATGGAGGTTCTCACCCTTATCCAAACCCAAAAGTTGCGAAAACAAATTCCCATTGTTCTCTTTGACAGCCATTTTTGGAATGAGGTGGTGAATTGGGAATTTCTTGCAGATAAAGGTGTGATTTCTCGATCCGATTTGGATTTATTCCATATTAGTGATACGGTAGAAGATGCCTATAAATACTTAACAAAAAAAATTAGGGCAACCCATTTACGCGGACCTAATTTTTGAGGAGGGTTATGAAAACCAAACTGATTTTATTCCTGTGGATATTTTCTTTTCTCTTTGCCCAAACCGGGCCGGCTAAAGAACTCCACCGGAATCCACCCCGTGCCTGGGCGTTAACCAACGCAACAGTCCATACCGCTCCGGGCAAGACTATCGATAACGGCACTGTCATCCTTAGGGATGGCATGATCACTGCCGTTGGTGCTCGAGTAAAAATACCTAAACAGGCCACCATACTGGACATGGATGGTAAACACATTTATGCCGGTTTCATTGAAAGCTGGCTGGATGTAAAAACAGCCAAAAAGGATACATCACTGCAAGCTTATTGGAACGCAAATATGCGGGCCTATCTCAATGGTGCAGACCTATTTCATCCCAAAGAAACAAGTTTGAAGGAACTACGGGGCCTTGGATTTACCACCGCTCACATTACACCAAAAGGCGGCATTTTTCAAGGCGCTTCAGCTCTAGTTCAATTGGGTGAAACACCGAAAATCCTCTCGAATAGTGTGGCTCAGGTTGTAGAATACGCCAACGGTGGCTGGGGCGCAAAAGAATATCCCACCTCTCTGTTAGGCGCCATTGCCTTTATTCGCCAAGGATTGATCGATGCAGATTGGTATAACAAAACTCAATCCATTTTGGCCAAATACCCCGATGGGAATGCGCCCATTCAATCCGATCGTTCATTGGCTGCATTGGCAAAAGCTAAACAGAGCAAACAACCATTTATTTTTCGGACGGGAAATGAACTTTATATAGATCGCTCATCGAATATCGCAGATGAGTTTGATTTAAATCTGTGGATCAAAGGGAATGGCTACGAATATCGGCGCATCGATGAAATGCCTGCCTCATTTATGATTGTCCCCTTGGACTTCCCAGCCAAGCCGGAAGTGGCGGACCCACATAATGCCCTTCAATATTCAACGGAGCAGCTCAAACATTGGGATTTGGCGCCGGACAACGCGGCCAAACTGGCGAGCGCCGGTTTTCAGTTTGCACTGACTTCCGATGGATTGAAAAATAAATCCGATTTCAGGAAGAATTTGTCCCGAGCTGTTCAGAGGGGACTGAGTGAAGCAGATGCATTGGCAGCCCTCACTACACATCCCGCAAAAGAAATGGGTCAATCCAAACGATTGGGTAAAGTGGCTCCGGGTTATATCGGCAATCTTGTCATCACGGATGGAAGTTATTTTGACAGCAAAACCAAAGTGAATGCAGTTTGGATTGATGGAAATGAATATGACGTTGCCCCTGATCCCATGGTAGATGCATCTGGTGATTGGACTTTAAAAGAAGGTACCAATATATGGACTTTATCTTTAGATATACCAGAAGATGAAATAGAGATGTCGATTGATGAAGAATTTGATATGATTTATTTGAGCGGTTCACTTAAACTAAACAACAAATATATAGAATTATCCAATCTAGCATTGGATCAGGACCGTCTATCCTTTTCTGTTGAAGCAGATACCGTTTTACAAAAAGGGGTCACCCGATTTAAGGGTACCATTACAGATCAAAAAGCCACAGGGCAAGTGACCTATGCGGATGGCAGTACCAGATTGTGGTCCGCTAATTTTGACAGTGCCCTGGAGAAAAAGGAGAAAAAAACAGAAACAGAACAGGCCAGTGACCTATCTCTGGTCTTTCCAGAAGGGGCCTATGGTCTGGATTCATCTGTTCCCAGCCCCAAAACAATTTTAGTCAACGATGCCACCATTTGGACTTCGGGACCCAAAGGTGTTCTGAAAGAATGGGATATTCTTTTTCAAAATGGCAAAGTAAAAAAGATTGCCAAAAATATTTCCCTCCCCCGTGGCAAGGCATTGATTATTGATGGTAAAGGGAAACATGTAACCCCGGGTCTTATCGATGCCCATAGCCATATGGCCGGCGAATCCATCAATGAAGGGTTTGAAAATGTTACTGCTGAAGTGCGGATGCGTGATGTTATTGATCCCAATGATGTAGCCATGTATCGTGCCCTCGCCGGCGGACTCACCACCATCAATTTGCTTCATGGTTCTGCCAACCCCATTGGTGGACAGAATGTGGTAATGAAACTTCGATGGGGCAGTTTTTCAAATGACCTTATTTTCAAAGAAGCGCCTCAAGGAATCAAATTTGCCCTTGGTGAAAATGTGAAACGGAAGCGTTCTTATGGTCGATATCCTGAAACACGGATGGGTGTTGAACAAGTTATTCGCGATGCTTTTCGTGCGGCTCAGGATTATAAAAAAGCGTGGGATACCTATAATAAAGATGTGAAATTGCAGCGTTCCTCTATTCCCCCAAGGCGCAACCTTGAAATGGATGCATTGGTGGAGATCATGGAAGGCAAACGACTCCTTCATTCCCACTCTTACCGTCAAGATGAAATCCTTATGCTAACGCGTATCGCTGAAGATTTCGGTTTTACCATTGCCACATTTCAGCATGTATTGGAAGGATATAAGGTGGCTGAACGCTTGGCGGAACATGGTGCTGGCGCATCCACTTTTTCCGATTGGTGGGCCTATAAATATGAAGTGGTTGACGCCATCGGATTCAACGGCACACTCATGCATAATGCCGGTGTAAATGTATCCTTCAACTCGGATAGTGATGAATTAGCTCGGCGCATGAATTTGGAAGCCGCCAAAGCAGTAAAGTATGGTGGACTGGATGAAGCAGAAGCGCTGAAATTTGTTACCATCAATCCGGCGAAACAGCTCAAGATTGATAAATATGTTGGTTCATTAGAAGTGGGCAAAGATGCGGATTTCGCCATTTGGTCAGGCCACCCACTTTCTACCTATTCAATCTGTGAACAAACTTGGCTGGACGGGAAACAGTATTTCTCATTAGAAAATGACAAATACTTGAGAGAAAGGGATGGGAAAGTACGAAATGACCTCATCCAGAAAATATTGAAGGCCCCTGATAATGGTGGCAAGAAGATGAAAGCAAAAGGCAGGCAAGGCAACCGCTTCCATTCCTGCGATGCATTTGAATCATATCTAATGGAAGGAGGAGAATAATGAAACGGACACTAATTACACTCATATTCTTCACATTCGTAATTGCCAATGATCAAATCCCGGCGCCACCGCAGAAGCATCCTATTCTGCTGAAAAATGGTGTCATTCATACAGTTTCAAATGGCGTTATCAATGGAGCAATCCTGTTTGAAAAAGGAAAAATTACTCGAATCGCAGAACATATTTCTCCCCCTGCTGGTGCTGAAGTCATCGATTTGGACGGGAAACATGTTTACCCCGGATTAATTGCGGCTGTCTCCGGTATTGGCCTCACCGAGATTAGTGCGGTGGCTGTAACCAACGACCATTCTGAACGGGGTGACTTCAACCCTAATGTACGTGCAAACGTAGCCTACAACCCTGATTCACAAATCATCCCCACCACGAGATCCAATGGTGTGCTCATTGCCAATGTGGCACCGGGCTCAGGATTGGTATCTGGGCAATCATCTATCATGCTCATGGATGGCTGGACCTGGGAAAATGCAACCATGGAACATCCCAGCGGGCTGCATGTGAATTGGCCCGACATGGGCATTCGCAGTGGCGGATGGTTCAGAATGCCCGCGGATAAACAAATCAAACGGCGACAAGAATCACTCAAAATGTTGGATGAAATGATTAAAGAAGGCCGAGCCTATGCTCGTCTTAGACAATCTAAATCCAGTAAAGCGGAAGATTACCATGATTCAGATTTACGCCTAGAAAGCCTGATACATTATGTGAGAGGAGAAAAACCGATTTACGTTCATGCCAATGAGGTGCGACAAATTGAAGCGGCGATCCATTGGGCCAATCGTCATGAAGTGAAAATCATCATTGTCGGCGGCAAAGATGCATGGCGTACGGCAGATTTATTACGGACAAATAATGTTGCCGTGATTTATGAAGGTGTCACCGCATTGCCCAATCGCCGTTATGAAGATTATGATCAAGCATACAAAGGGCCTGCATTGCTTCATGAAGCAGGTGTTCAATTTTGTATTTCCACATCCGGTTCTGCCGGCGGTTCCTATCGGGTTCGGAACTTGCCAAATCAAGCAGCAATGGCTGCCGCCTATGGTTTGCCTAAGGATGTGGCATTGCGCTCCATTACCCTATCTGTAGCAGAAGTCATTGG
The DNA here is from genome assembly GCA_001577025.1 of Fidelibacterota bacterium TCS55. Taxonomy (GTDB): domain Bacteria; phylum Fidelibacterota; class Marinisomatia; order Marinisomatales; family TCS55; genus TCS55. Next base: position 5,164 of record LSCF01000028.1, read on the forward strand.
CATTGCCGATCGTGTGGGTTCTTTAGAATCCGGCAAGGATGCCACCCTGTTTATATCGAATGGGGATCCTTTGGAAATTCGAACGAATGTATTGCAAGCATATATTCAAGGGCGGAAGATTGATATGGGTGATCATCATAAATCTCTCTATCATAAATACCAGGAAAAGTATAGACAGTTAGGGATTTTACAAGAGTAGTCATTACGAATAACGCGAATTAATTCCATAATTAAAGGGAATTACTTCGTCATTTTTAAATCTAACCCAATGACAATTCAACGATATAAAAAAAAAGGGCTGATTTTTCAGCCCTTTTTTAATGGTGGGGTGCGAAAACAATCCTGATTTTTAGAAGGAGGTTAATGAGGAGGGTTGCAAATCAGAATTTTTTTTGTTCCCGCACCTAGTCTAATCTAATGCTATTTCGCCAGGAATTTCCATTGAATAGTGAAAGATCCTGAAGATCCATTATCATCATAATAGTCTATTATCTCAAATAGCACATCTTTGGTGTCATCCAACTTAATAGCATAAATATAATCTTTAGGCGACATCACATGGTTAATTGGATTATAATCATACCAACCTAGAGTCGTGTAATATCCATCACTATCTATTTTAAAAGTGGATGCCGCAGGCATAGATTCGAAATCCGCTAGAGATTTGGCTTCTATTTTTGTAGCTGATTTACCATTACCGATAATAATAACAGGATCTTTAATTACCGGCGCCATAGGAGACGGCTGAAAATCCACCACTGCGAATGAGAGATCCCATGTGGTGGGCTCAGATGTGGTCCCTTTATTATCTGAAAATGTAAAATATTCCGGACCGCTTGTTTTTATGTTAACGGAGATGAACTCTTTGACAGATTCATCAATGATATCATTATCCTGGTCAGCCTTTTTATCTTCACATCCGAAGATGATCATGGATAGGGCTAATCCGAATAGAGTTGATTTTTTCATTCTAGTTTTCCTTATTGTTTATTGGTGAAGTCAAAGCGAATACCACCATACCATTCTCTACCCGGCATGGGGCCCCACACTTTGTCCACTTGATTGGTTAAATTTTTTCCGCCCGCAAATGCCTGCAATCCCCATGGCAATGGAATGGTCACATGGGCATTTAATGTTGTATATGGTAAAATTATATGTTTTACAGTTTGTTCAGTCAAATCTGTTTCCCAGTTAATGCGTTCACTCAAATGCTGAAGGCGAAGATTAAGTTTTACCCCATTGAGAAACTCGTATCGCAAACCGGCCTGCACCTTGTGTTTTGCCTTTAATGATAATTTTCGATTATTTTCTTTATCCCATGTATCCAATAGACTATACCCGACCCAGGTTTCTAAATTATCCATAATGAAATAGGTAAAATCCAACTCTACACCACGATTACGAACGGCAGTTAAATTGATGGAATGATAAGTGGATTGCCCATCGATAAGACCTAAATATTTATAATCAATGAGGCCGCTAATTTCATTCCAGAATAGGTTGATACGGGCATGGTATTTCCCCGTATGCCACCGCTCAATATCCAGGCTTACATTTTGAGAAGATTCCGGTTTTAATTCTCCATTTCCTACAATGTGATATCCGACAGATATATTCGAGTAATCCAAAAATAATTCTTTAAAAGATGGGGCTCGGAATCCTTCACCATAGGCCAAACGTATTCGGGATATCATTTCCGGTTTATACATAATGGATATTTTGGGTGAAAATTGCCTGCCATAAATAGAGTGCCGGTCCAATCTCAGTCCACTCAATACAATCCATTTAGAACTTATATGGATTTCGTCCTGTAAAAATAAGTTTACCAAATCGGATTTTCTTTCGCCACCGTGTACCCGATCCGATGCAATCCCTTCTTGGTCAATACCCAGTCCACCCATGAATTTGTGAACTTCACCTTCTTGAGAAAAGTTCAGATTGGATGATGTAAGTCTATTCTCCGTCAATGAACCTTTTAAAATATTCCCGGACTTCACCACCACGCGGTCAAAAAGATGGCTATAGTCGGAATATTCTATACTGCCGTTTAATGCCCATTTATCCTGTCTATATTTTAATTGAGTCCGAATGGAAGACCGATCATTTCTAATTTTATCTCGAAACACATGGCTGCTGATTAAGGATTGATTCTCATCAAAATATCGTCCATCCATCCGCAAATCTATATAAGTACCAATTTTTCGACTGATCTTAAGATGGACATTCTGTTTTTCGTATTGGCTCCCATCTTCCCACACTGTTGATTCATCCAAATCATAACCACCGTATTGGCGTAACCCTCCGCTCAATACCCAAAACCAATCCCCATCCATTTTGCTGAAGGATAAGGTATGATCTTGGCGGCCAAATGCGCCCAAGGTATTTTCAGAATGAATTGTCATGGGTGTTTCTGGATTTTTCGTGAAAATATTAATCACACCACCCATAGCTTCACTACCATACAAGGCAGATGTGGCTCCTTTAACAATCTCGATTCGATCAATCTGATCGACCGGTATCTGGGCAATATCCAATTGACCGTTAACCCGCCCAACCATTTTCATTCCATCAACAAGGATAAGAATATGGTCTGAATCAAATCCATTCAACTCTACTCCCGTTCCAAATTGGTTTTCCACCACATTGACGCCATTGGACTCTTGTATCAGTTGTGAAAGATCTGCAGCACCGGAATCGGTCAGTTTTTCTCCTTTAATCACCTGAGTGGTTACGGGCGTATCTTTCAGATAACGCTCTGTTCGTGTTCCCGTCACTACCATAGCATCCATTTGGATTAATGCACGCATAAGTTTAACCTGAAGGGTACCACTAAAAGGAATCTTTGCCGTTTCATAATGGGTGGAGTAGCCTATATGTGAAAACTCTATAACATTTTCTCCTGCGGTTAATCCTGAGAGTGAAAAATGGCCATTTTCATCTGTGGTGGTGCCCAGGCCATCATTTCCAATAAATATATTCACATTCGCCATAGGTTCACCAGTCTTGCCATCGCGTACCTGTCCTGTGATGGATTCTGCATCCATGGCCAAGAGACCCGACACGATGAGTAAAAGAGAAAAGATTTTCTGCACAAATGGCATAGCGGTTTTTCTACAATTGACTCTCAGCCAACACAGGAGGTTCCGGACGGGAATAAAGATAAATGCATAAGATTAAACCAAGAGTAAGAAAAACAATATCTCCCGCCAATGGAAACACAAACAATGCAGTGGTAGAAAAGGTAATTAAAATAAATGAAATGGCTTTAATCTTCGCCTTACGGCTCATGCCGCGGTGGGTCCGCCAATCTCGGATTAATTGCCCAAATACCTTATGGTTCAGCAACCAATTTTCGAATCGAGGTGATGATTTAGAAAAGGCCCATGCGGCTACCAGAATATTGACTGTAGTAGGGATTCCAGGGATAAACATGCCGATAAACCCAATGCCTACAAAAATAAATCCAATGGTTAAATACAAATATCGCACGATCAACTATTGCCGTAATTGCCAATAAATGATGTGATGAATTCTTCCATGGTTTCTCGGGACATCCTTTTCTCTCCATGACCAAGAAAGAATAAACCATGGAATAATCCGCCGATGGCACGCATCATTATATCCGACTGCATTTCAGGAAATTCACCCTTGGCCATACCTTCTTCTAATAATCCCTGAAAAACACCATACATTTTGTTTTGGTAACTCTTCCACGCGGGTTTCCCTTCCATCAATGCGCCGGGCATCATTTGTGGGGCAGTAAATAGAAATTCAAAAAGTGTTTTATTGTCTGTCACCAATCCGCCAATGATATGAAGCGCCTGCATAAAAGACTCTTTTGGCTGTTCATGGTCTTCTATTGCCGGTTCGATAGATTCCCAAATCATTTTCCATCCACGATCTAATAGTTCAATAAAGATTTCTTCTTTAGAATGAAAATAATAATAGAGGGTAGCCTTACCGAAATCTGCCTGCTTAGCGATCTCATCCATGGTGGCTTTTTCTAATCCCTTTTCTTTAAAAACAGTAAGGGCGCCTTTAAGAATTTGATCCTTACGTCGCTCCCGTTCTTTGGCTTGTCTATCTGATATCATATCAACCTTCAGTTTTATGTTTCGAATTGTGATTCGAAATTTAAAATACAGGTATAAATGCGTCCAAATTCTTTTCGATAAATTTTAGAAAATTATTCTGCTACAAAGGTGCCGATTTGATCAACCAATACATCAGCAATTGCATTGATTTGGAAAGGCCATGTATAGGTAAATGATACCCCGGGATGGGTTTTTTCTGCTGCTTCCACCGCTTCAGGAATATCAATTTCTGCATGGTTCCCGCCAGGGGTAAGCATAGCAGTGATTACAATGACATTTGTTGCCCCCTCATTTACCACATTTGCAAAAGCAGTGGGTAAGTCCGGCGCGCAAAACTCATTGAAAGCCATAACCACTTTTGCACCTGTTTGTTCTGAAATGGCATCGGCAATTTTTTTGGTGCCAAAATAGTAGGGATCATTTTCCGGTGTACGAGGCCAGTTTCTAACCAAATCGTTTAATTCTTCATAATGGTATTTAATGCCTTCCACCACATGGGGCGGTGCCGTTTCCATCATGCCGTGGAGCTTATGATATTCACCCACTTTATCTGGAGGTGTATCATTGGCGGGTACACCATGCATGGCCAGCACAATCACATCATCAGCTGCAAATTTGACGGCTTTTTTCGTTTTTATATCCATACTGCATCCGCTTAAAAGCATACAGAATAATGCAATAAAAGAGATTTGTTTAAACATGAAGTTTTCCTTACTTATGGATTAATGTGAAGAAATTGATTCGCGAAAAATAATTATAGCAGTGACATAGTATGAAGCATACATAAGGATGCCTGACACCATGGTAAGATAACTAAAACTTCCATGGATATATCGAATGGCAAAAAAAGAGCCGAAAGTCACCAATGTTGAGGCCATTGGCTCAATCATAAGAATTAATTTCCACGGCCCAGGTAAGCTATCTGTAAAAAACATAAGAACGCCCATAATCAGAAAAATGATTGCAAAGGCAGTCACATGCGTATGTGTAGTAAGCAATAATGCTTCAAATGATCTGGGATATTGATCTGGAATTTCAAATTCTGGAGTTACTGAATCACCTGCATAGTATGTTTGGGTACCTGAAGGCGTATAATCTGTATTATAGCCCACATAAATCACGCCAATTGTCACGCCAATCGTAAGGACAAAAACAAAAGCTGAAATTAGAATTTTAATTTCTCGTGGAAATTCTCGAAGTGTCTTGACATCAGTCATAACTGGGCTTTTATTAATGGAAATAGCATACTCAATTTCATGACGCCCGTTGCCATGCTATATACAGAAATAGTGGCCCCTGAAATACCGTCAATTTCTCCCCCTACTGCAAAATTTGATGTTGCATTTCGCCCCTTGAATTGGGTTGTCCAACCGGGACTTGATATTTCTCCGCCATAAGGTTCTCTGTATTTAATGACACTTGTATTGAGAATAAGACCAGATGGGTCAAAAATGACGAGAAATGTAATGGGCATGGAAAGCCCTTTCACATTATCCAATAGGCCATATGCTTTGATACTATCATTTGCTTCAATGGCCCAAACATAAATAAAATCTTTAAAAAATCGCTGATGAACCTTTTTCTCAATTTGGATTCGCATTTCTTTTGTCAGCATCATTTTTTTCATGGATAATTGAGCGGAATCACCAAATTGATTTATTAATGATTTTTCTACTTCTTCTTTAATACCCCCTTGGAGTTTGGATCCCCATAAAACCATAATACCGCAGAATACAATAACCCTATGAAATAGGAAGCGCCTCCGGTGAATGATGTCTCGCCCGCCGGAGGCACTGTTGATTACACGCTTTGAAATTTGATTAGAAATTGTAGCCAACCCCTAAATTGATCAGGTTTACTTTATCTTTCGATTTATCTGTATAAGTCTTGGTGGCATAATCCAGTTTGAATGCAATCTGATTGATGGGCTTATAGGTTAAACCAAACATGGTTTTTTTATAATGTTTCTCATTTTCAGATTCATGCCCCTTGCCTGCATTTATATCCGTGATGCGGAACCATGGGTAGAGTTTCCCTTCCAGGTTTAATAATCTTCCGATATCATATCCAAGATCCATATAATAACCGGTTGATGATTTGGCACTGTGATCGGTGTAGTTGATATTCCCCCATTCGGCGATGGCCATTATGCCATTGGCATCATACTTTGCATGTGTTTCGATCAAAGTAACACCGATCGGTTGAGTTCCTTCTTCTGAACGGAGGGCTTTGGTTTTGGAGAAAGATCCCCCTACTCTCAAACCAGGAACGCCTGTGTAAGCAATCCGACCATTGTATAGCAATTCTTCTGCATTCGCTTTATACCCTTTTTGCCGGCCGCCGCGGATACCTTGGTTCCATTTTGCGGCAATCCCATCGCCATTCAATCCTTCATGAATGACAGCCTTCCATGCAAATCCATTGGATTGCCCATATACAGCTACACCATTCCCAAACCATGTGGTGGGTATGATATATTTGGAATATTCCGGCCGTTCCACAGATAAAAATAAGGGCGGTTCATGGAATTCATTAATCAGACCTGCAGATGGTAAAATTACACCCACTTGAAAACCGAACTTATCTGTGTGGTAATTCACAAATGCTTGTTCCAATTCCAATTCACCATTTCCGTCTTTTACATAATTATGTTCCAGTTCGACTTCAGATTTGAAGGACCATTTTTCAGTCCAATTATATCCATAATAAATAATGAACCGATGAAAATCCATTTTTTTGGATGGATCCTTATCCCCTGTCTTGGATGAATTGTAATGAAGTTCACCATATCCCCCGATGGAATATCCCGGTTCAAAAAATTCGTCCTGAGCTATATTCAAATTGGCTGTTATTACAATAAGTAATATCCCCCGAGCCACTTGTTTAATCATTTATTTTCCCCTTGATAGAAATTGAGTTATTAATAATGAGACTGAATCTCATTAGCAATTTTATGATTCTGATCACTTTTAATCCAAACATTTTTTTTGATTATTTTAATAAAATCCTTGTGAAAATATTGATCTACTTGTAAAATAGACCGACCAGTCGGTTTGTATATGAATCAAGAGAAGCAAGATTTACGAAAAGACCAAATTTTGGACGCGGCCCTTACCGTCCTTATTCAAAATGGATATGAACGATCACGGATAGACGATGTGGTCCAAAAATCCCAGTTAAGTAAAGGTGCCATTTATTGGTATTACAAATCCAAAAAGGAATTGTATTTGGACCTTGTGGACTTTTGGGTCAATCGATATAGTGCCACCATTAATCACTTGGTGGAGACGGATCAATCGGCACCTGATCAATTAAACAGTCTTTTCAATTACTTCATCGATCAATATGAATCGGATCCAGATCCCTTCTTTGCCCTGACTGAATTTTGGTCCATGGCCCAAAAAGATGCAGAATTCAGAGAAAAGCTTCAAAATGTTTATTCTCGATTTTTAGATGTACTCACCCTTATCATCAATAAGGGAATAGAAGAAGGACAATTCAAAAATGTTAAACCACGGATTACTGCCATGTCCATTATGTTAAATATTGAATCCATCAATTGGTTTACGCTTTTTGAACCCCACGGCGTCAGTGCAAGAGATTATATGCAGACCATTAGTGATTTTATCCTGGCCGGTCTTGTCAAAAAGAAATGAGGAATCATTATGAATAACACTGAAACATTATCCAAAACTGGCGGTCAGTTTTTACTGAGTCCTATCTCAAATGCTGATGTCTATTCCAGAGAAGACTTTTCTGATGAACATACTGAAATTTATAATATGGTGATGGAGTTTGACCGAGATCGTGTCCTTGCACAAAAAGAAGAGATTGAAAAATACGATCCGGAACTTTCTAAGTCCCTTATTAAGGAAATGGGCGAGTTGGGATTATTGGGTATTGATATACCAGAAGCTTACGGTGGTGTCGACCTAGATAAAATCACCACTGGCATTGTAGCAGAAGCACTGGCCCAATGCCCATCCTTCTCCGTAACGTGGGCTGTACAAACAGGGATTGGGTCTTTACCCATTGTTTGGTTCGGGACAGAAGAACAAAAACAAAAATATTTACCAAAAATTGCCTCAGGTGAAATCTTATGCGCTTACGGTCTAACGGAACCATATGCAGGATCAGATGCTATTTCCGGCAAAACCACGGCCATGCTCAGCGAGGATGGAAAACATTATATTCTTAATGGAGAAAAAATATTCATCACGAATGGTGCATGGGCAGATGTGTATACAGTATTTGCGCAAGTGGATGGTGATAAATTCAGTGCCTTTTTGGTAGATCGGGATACAGAAGGTTTTACCATAGGAGCAGAAGAAAAAAAATTGGGCATGAAAGGGTCCTCCACCACGCCACTTATTTTTCAGAATGCCAAAGTACCTGTGGATAATCTCCTTTATGAAGTCGGTAAAGGAGCCACTATTGCATTTAATTGCCTAAATATTGGCCGATTCAAATTAGGCGAATCCTGTTTGGGCGGATCGAAACAGGTGATTACGAATGTTGTTAAATATGCCAAAGAAAGACGTGCTTTTGGTCAATCAATAGCACATTTTGATGCCATCATAAAAAAGTTCGCTAATATGACCATTCGAACTTTCGCTACTGATAGCATGATATATCGCACCATTGACCTTCTACAAAAAGCAACTGATCAAATTGATAAATCGGATCCCGATTATTATATCCACTACGGCGAAGCTATGGAAAAATTTGCCATTGAAACATCCATGGTAAAAGTTTTTGGGAGCGATACAAGCCATATGGTCACAGATGAAGGCTTGCAGATCCTTGGTGGGTACGGATTCCTAGAAGAATACGATCTTGCCGGTGCCTATCGAGATGACAGAATTAACCAGATTTGGGAAGGAACCAATGAGGTTAATCGCCAAATTATAACAGGATTTATGATGAAAAAATCCCTCATGGAAGAATTGGATGTTCGTGAGGCAATCAGAGAAATTGACGGTTATATGTCCAATGGTGAATTAACCTTAGATGATGACACATTGGCGGAAGAGTGTCAATCCATTGAAACAGCAAAACGGTTCGCCCTTTACCTTTTTAATGAAGCGCTTTGTGAATACGGACAGGATCTAAAACATGAACAACAGCTCACCGAAATTTTTGCAGATATTTTTACCGATATTTATACAGCAGAAAGTACAGTTGTACGAGCACGAAAAATAATGGCCAGCGATTCTCCGGAGCCCACTGTCGTGGATATTGCAAAAGTATATGCAACTGAAATGGGCAATCGTATTATGAACCAAGCCCATACGGTGACGAATGCCGTTTATAATGGGAACCCATCCCCTATCGTCGATCAGAAATTAAATGAATTTGAATCGAAGATGCGTTTAAAAACCAATGTAATTGGATTAAAACGAATTATCGCAAACCATGTTTATAAACAAAATGAATATCCCTATTAGGAGAATTTTATGTCAAATAAAGCAGTAATTATTGATGCAGCACGATCGCCAATTGGTGTGAAAAATGGCGAAATGGTTGGAATGCGTCCAGATGATTTGGCCGCACAAGTCGTGAAAGGATTAATGGATCGAAATGAAAGTGTATCTCCTGATCAAGTAGAAGATCTTGTGTTGGGATGTGCTTTTCCTGAAGGACCCCAGGGGATGCTCATGGGTCGATCTGTGGGTATTTTAGCGGGACTTCCGGATACGGTTCCGGGAAAAGTGGTTAATCGCTTTTGCGGCTCAGCTATGGATGCCCTTCACCAAGTGAGCACTGCTATTGAAAGTGGCGATATTGATGTGGGCATTGCTGCCGGTGTGGAAGATATGTTTTCTATTCCACCCGGAGGATTCGCACCGGATTTTCATCCTCAATTGGCTGAACAAGAATATTATATCGGCATGGGCGAAACGGCAGAAAACCTGGCCAACGATGGAAACATTCCTCGAGATGCACAGGAAGATTTTGCCATTCAATCCCATGAAAAAGCCCTGGCCGCTTGGGAAGCAGGCCATTATGACAATGAAGTGATTCCCATCAATGTGGATGGTGAGACAACTGTGTCGAAAGATGAAGGTCCCCGAATACCAGACGTAGAAAAGATTAAAAGTTTGAACCCCGCCTTTGTTGAGGGCGGTTCAGTGACAGCGGCAACGAGTAGCCCTTTTTCATTGGGTGCATCTGCCCTGCTCATTACCAGTGAATCTTTCGCAAAAGAAAATGGACTAACTATTCGCGGTGAAATTGTTTCTCGAGCTGTTGCAGGTGTGGACTGGACACGCATGGGCATGGGCCCCATTCCCGCAACGAATAAAGCATTAGAAAAAGCGGGCGTCACTATGGATGACATTGAAATCATCGAATTGAATGAAGCATTTGCTGCCCAAGCCCTCTACGTCATTCAAGAAGGTGGCTGGGATGCAGGCAAGGTAAATTTGAATGGCGGTGCCATCGCCATTGGCCATCCACTGGGCTGTTCAGGTACACGAATTGTAGGTACCCTTATCAATGCAATGGAGCAAAATGATAAGTATCTGGGTCTGGCCACCATGTGTATTGGTACAGGTCAGGGCATTGCAACCATTATTAAAAGGTAATTTATATTGAATAAAATATTAAAAGATCCAATGAGTGGCCTCACCCATGTGATTGGGGCCATCCTCTCTGTCATCGGATTTATAATGTTAATTCAAAGAGCCATTGATCCATTTGACCCTTGGAAAGTGGCCACCTTTTCTGTATTTGGGTCAGGTCTCTTCCTTCTATATACAGCCAGTACACTTTACCATTGGATACCGGTTTCCGGGCGAATGGAATCCATCTTAAAACGGTTAGACCATATGATGATATATATTCTTATTGCTTCCACCTACACCCCAATTTGCCTCATTCCCCTCCGCGGACCATGGGGATGGAGTTTATTTGGTATCATTTGGAGCTTGGCGTTGTTCGGCATCTTGTGGAAATTATTTCAATTTAAATTTTCCAATTGGTTCTCCACAGTCTATTATGTCTTTATGGGTTGGATTTCTATGGTCGCTTTTTGGCCATTAATTCAAACATTGCAAATCGGCGCCATCGTTTGGCTCTTTGCAGGCGGATTATTCTATACATTTGGTGTTATTTTTTATGCTTTGGATAAACAAGAATCTCCACGACGGGGATTTGGCTTTCACGAGATTTGGCATCTGTTTGTGCTCGCAGGAAGCGGTAGTCATTTTTGGGTGATGTACAGGTATATCACCCAATTCAATTAAGGAAAATTTGAGGGAATTATGAGTCAACAATTTGATAAAGTTGCCGTTTTAGGCGCCGGTGTAATGGGTGCACAAATCGCCGGACATTTTGCCAACGCGGGGATACCAGCCCTCCTATTTGACATTAATCAGGATTTGGCACAGAATGGCGTGGCAGGATTAACTAAACTCAAACCGGCGCCATTGTATAAACCTAAAAATGCTGATTTAGTCACTGCATGCAATTATGATGAACACGTTGAACGGCTTAATGAAGTGGATATGGTTATTGAAGCGGTAGCAGAAAGATTGGATATTAAACACGCCGTTTATAACAATATTATCCCCCACCTCAAAGAAACGGTCATACTCACATCCAATACATCGGGAATTCCATTAGGTGATTTGACTACCGTTATGCCTGATGCGCTAAAAAAACGATTTATGATTACCCATTTTTTCAATCCGCCGCGATATATGCGCCTATTAGAATTGGTCAAAGGCCCTGATACGGATGATTCAGTCTATGATATGATTGCTCAATTTGGCGAGGATGTATTGGGTAAAGGCATTGTCCATGCCAAGGATACACCGAATTTTATTGGGAATCGTATTGGTGTCTTCGGCATGGCTGTAACCATGAATACAGCCATTGAGCAAGGACTTACGGTTGAGGAAGTGGATAAACTCACCGGTACAGTAGTAGGCCGTCCAAAAAGTGCTACATTTCGTACGGCAGATGTAGTGGGGCTTGATACCATGATCAATGTCCAACGCACCTCTTATGACAACCTCCCCGATGATGAAGAGCGGGAGACATTCAAAATTCCTGATTTTCTTCAAACGCTGGTGGATGGCGGAAATCTGGGCGCCAAAACTAAATCAGGGTTTTATAAAAAAACGGATGAAGGCATCTTATCCATCGATTTGAAAACGGGAGAATATGGTCCTCAGAAAAAAGTTCGTTTTGACGGATTCAGGTTGGCGAAGGATCGACAATCCATGGGCGGAAAAATTAAAGCCATGGCATATAGTGATGACAAAGGCGGAAAATTTTTCTGGGCAGTACTCTCCCGGACCCTTATTTATTCTGCCAATCGTATCCCTGAAATCAGTGATGATATTATCAATATCGATAATGCCATGAAGTGGGGCTATGGATGGGATGCTGGTCCCTTTGAAATATGGGATGCTATTGGTGTAGCCGAATCTGTATCCCGAATGGAAGCGGATGGAAAATCTGTACCCCAATGGGTAAAGGGTATGCTCGCATCCGGTCGTGATTCATTCTATGCTGTTAAAGATGGACAATTAGATTATTATGATGTTATGTCTCAATCTGTTCTATCTGAAAATCGTAGTAAAAAATTAATTAATCTTAATATCCATAAAACAGGTGGAAATGTAGTCAAAAAAGATTGGAGTGCCAGTCTCATTGATTTGGGAGACGGTGTACTTAACGTCCAGTTCCATTCCGTATTACAGCCCACATTGAATCCCATTGATGGATCGTTGGGACAAACCATCAACGATGGTATGGATTTACTTGATGCAGGCAAATACAAGGGCATGGTGATTGGCCATCAAGGGCCCAATTTTTGTGCCGGTGCGAATTTAGCTAATATGATCCAGGTCTGTGAAGCGGGTGAATTTGACAAATTAGAAGAGGGGGTAAAACAACTTCAGGATCTCACTCAACGGATTCGATTTTCAAAAGCACCTGTTGTGGCCGCCCCCCATCACCTAACATTAGGAGGCGGATTTGAATTAATTGGCCCCGCTGCCCATCGGGTGGCTGCGGGTGAACTTTATGTGGGATCGGTTGAAGTGGGTGTTGGGCTCATCCCCGGTGCAGGCGGGAATCTCCGCATGATCCTGAATCTGATGGAAAATAGCGGCAAAGGTCGAATGAATGCATTTCAAGTGGCACAAAAAGCATTTGAAACGGTTGGGTTTGCAAAAGTGGCCACCAGTGCAGACGAAGCCAAATTCATGGGATACCTCCTGAAAACGGATACGGTCGTTTTAAATAATGACCATCGAATTTGGATTGCAAAACAAAAAGCACTCGAATTGGTAGATAATGGTTATGAACCGCCACAATATCGGGATGATTTAAAACTCCCCGGTGCAGGCGGTCGAACAGCCATGGCCATGGCATTAAAAGGGTTTAAAGCCCAAGGTAAAATATCTGATCATGATGAATTAATTGCGAAAAAACTGGCCTTCGTTTTGACTGGCGGCGATAAAGCAGGATTAACGAAATCTGTCGATGAACAATACCTCCTGGATATAGAGCGTGAGGCGTTTGTCTCCCTCGCGGGGGAACCACTCACACAGGACCGTATTCGGTTTATGCTTAAAAAAGGTAAACCATTGCGGAATTGATTAACTCGGTGCGTGGGGAGTATAAAGGGGCAGTGGCTTAGGCACTGCCCCTTTTTTTATCATTTTTTTTTAAAATTAAATATTCATAATTAAATTTCGGGCTCGAATTAACAACAAGAATGAACCACATAGAACAATCGACTAAACCTGGTTTCTTGAATTATATTAAATTTGCCGGCATTCTGGCAATTCTGTACTTATTTCTCGTGAGTATCGGCATGATTGGCGCTGGCTTTAAGGGACTAGGCCGTGGCTTTGCTGAACAGCTCATGACTGGTGATGCTGCACCACTCATTGGTTTATTTATTGGTATCCTTGCCACTAGCCTCATCCAGAGTTCATCTACTACAACTTCATTGGTTGTAGGTATGGTGGCTGCAGGCACCTTTGGTGATAATCCATATGTGGCCGTTGCTACAGCAATTCCTTACATCATGGGTGCCAATATCGGTACCAGCATTACCAATACTATTGTCTCTTTGGGACATATTGTTAATAAAAATGAATTTCGACGAGCATTTTCCGCTTCTGTCGTTCATGATTTTTTCAATGTCATGTCCGTCATTGTACTCTTTCCACTTCAATTATATTTTGGCATTATCAGTAAAACGGCCAATTGGATGGCAAGTCTCTTTTTAGGGTCCGGCACATTTACATTTAAAAGCCCCATTAAAATAATCACCAAGCCTGCTGTTACGGCGATTAAAGATTTCTTCAAAATGCAGGATGTAATCAACTATAATTGGCTCTTAATTATAGTGGCATTGGCGCTCCTGTTTATTTCACTGCGGTATCTAACTGTACTGATTCGTAGCCTGGTCATGGAAAGATTGGAAGCATTCTTTGATACCCATATTTTTAAAACAGCAATCCGTGCCCTGTTTTTCGGTATCTTTATTACCATCATGGTTCAAAGTAGCTCTATCACTACATCACTTGTTGTACCGCTAGCCGGGGCAGGGATTCTCCAATTGAGGCAGATTTTCCCCTACACATTAGGGGCAAACATTGGGACCACCATTACCGCTCTTTTGGCCAGTTTGGTTTCAGGAACACACGCCCCATTGGCAGTTGCATTCGGACACTTGGCCTTTAATATCTTTGGCATCGGACTTATCTGGCCTATAGAAAAAATTCGCAATATTCCCATCCACATGGCAGAATGGTTTGCAGAGTTGGCCGTGCAAAACCGCATCATTCCTATTGTTTATCTTTTGGTCGTGTTTTTTTTAGTCCCCCTATCCTTAATTTTCATTGTGAGGTAACGCTATGAGTATCATCAAAGACGTCATCAATTTATGGAAAGCAGAAGATCTGCTCTCTCAGGCATGGAATCGTTCCTACGAAATGATGGAACTTTCCCGGGAAATTTTCACCCAGGCCATCAAGTACCTACGTAGAGGCGAAAATATTGACACACTGAAAGCCCTCAAAAAGCGGGATCGTGAAATTAATGCCTATCAGCAAGAGGTTCGGCGCAAAGTGCTTACCCATTACGCAGTTGAACAGGACACCACGGATATGGCCAATGGACTTATCCTCATCAACATGGTGGTAGATATTGAGCGTATTGGGGATTATGCAAAAAATATTTTGGATTTAGCCATCAACCATCCCGATCAAATTATTTCAGAAGATATTGGTGGCGAATTGGCAG
>LSCF01000029.1 GCA_001577025.1 Fidelibacterota bacterium TCS55
TGCGGATATTGTGCGGGGACTTCAAGAACAATTCCCAACCTATTCTTAGAAATCCGCGAAAAGAAAAATGGATTAGGCCGTGCCTATATTTACGGATTTAAATGGGCTTTGGCACGGGATTATGATTTTATCGCCCAGATGGATGCAGATATGTCCCATCACCCCAAAGAAATCACCAAAATGGTGGAATTATTAGGGGATTACGATGTGGCCATTGGCAGTCGGTATATAAACGGTGTGAGTGTGGTCAATTGGCCCATTCGGCGGTTGGTCATCAGTTATGGTGCCAATCTCTATTCTCGTTTAGCAACGGGGATGCCTTTAAAAGATGCCACAGGGGGATATAAAGTTTGGTCCAAAAAAGTGCTGGAATCCATCGATTTAGATGGGGTGAAATCCTCAGGATATTCCTTTCAGATTGAGATGAATTTCCGCGCATGGATTAAGGGATTTAAACTGGTGGAGCATCCCATTATTTTTATAGATCGTACGATTGGTGAATCAAAGATGAGTCGAACCATTATGTTTGAAGCGGTTTGGATGGTATGGCGCCTCCGGATATGGCGAATTTTCGGATGGAATAAGTGAGATTTCTAAGAAAAGACATAAAACTATAAAATAATTTTTGACTAAAATGTTAATTGGTTTTCTATTGCGGTCTCATGAATAGCAGATAAATCCTGTGTATTTTCCTGCATGACAATATTTATTTTTAGTGTGTTTTGTGTATTTCGTGGGCCAAAAACCCATTAAATTCCCGCTCAAATTTTGAACCATTATGGCTGACTACTACTTAGAATTCGAAAAGCCGATCCAGGCGATTGATGAACAAATCCTTGAACTGGAAGCGGACACCAGTTCTGCAGATCATTCCAGGGAATTGTCCGCCCTCCGTACAAAAAGAGAAACATCCTTAAAAAAGATTTTTTCCGGGTTGTCTCGTTGGCAGCGTGTCCAATTGGCTCGCCATCCTCAACGACCGTTCTCACTAGATTATATTCAGGCGTTGGCACCGGATTTTATCGAACTCCACGGGGATCGATATTTTGGTGATGATGCAGCCGTTATTGCAGGCATGGGAACCATTGATGGTGTAAAAGTGGTTTTTATCGGTCAGCAAAAGGGACGGAATACGAAAGAAAACTTATTCCGAAATTTCGGGATGATGCGCCCAGAGGGGTACCGCAAGGCACTCCGCGTCATGAAATTGGCAGAAAAATTCAATCTTCACATCGTATCCCTCATTGATACACCTGGTGCATATCCCGGTCTCGGCGCTGAAGAGCGAGGACAAGGAGAAGCTATCGCCAAGAATTTATGGGAGATGTCCAAACTAAAAGTCCCTGTTGTATCGGTGATCATTGGTGAAGGTGCCAGTGGCGGTGCTTTGGGCATTGGCGTATGCGACCGTATGCTGATGCTAGAAAATACATGGTATTCCGTGATTAGCCCTGAAGGGTGCGCATCTATACTCTGGCGGGATGCAGCAAAAGCACCTGACGCGGCGGATGCCATGAAAGTGACACCGGACGATTTGATGAATATGGGTATTTGCGACCGCATCGTAGAAGAGCCTTTGGGCGGCGCCCATCGTGAGTTTGATAAAATGGCTGAGATACTGAAGCGGGTCATTTTGGAAGAAATTGATTCCCTTAAAGATGTGGATCCATCCACTTTCTTAGACCGTCGTATCGACCGCTACGAAAAAATGGGTGTTTATACCGAATCCTGATGGTCCAATACGACTATGTTACCAAAGTGTATTATAAAGATATCGACCAGATGGGCGTGGTCTATTATGCACGATATTTTGAATTTTTTGAACAAGCCCGGACTGAACTGCTCAATGATTTAGGCATTATTGTTACAGACATAGAGGATAAGGGCTATTTTCTCCCTGTAGTCTCCGCCACTTGTGATTATAAGGAAGGGGCCAAATTCGAGGATGAAATCATCGTCCGCACTTTAATCAAAGAAGTGCCTCGAGCCCGTATGCGTATTGATTATGAAGTATACAGAAAAGCGGATAATCGAATATTAGTCACGGGCCATACGATCCATGGATTTATCGATAAAGATGGCAAGCCCAAAAGACCGCCCAAATCCCTAATCGATTGCTTGTCTCCTCTTATTGCCGATTGACGATATAAACGGCCCCGATGGCCATGCTGCCCCCTACGATGGTGGACCAGGGTAAGGTTTCCCCCAATAGAATCACAGAAAACACCATTGCCGTAACAGGCACCACATACATGAATGCGGATGCTTTTTCCGAACCCAGTCTCATGGTGGTCTGGAAGAAAACGGTAGTACCGATCGCCAATGATAACACTGAAATCATAAGGAAATTCACCCAAAAAATCCAATCAAATGTGAATATAGTGAATAGTTGACCCTTGGGTGCGAAGGAAAATGCGAGAATGGCTGAAAATAGGTAAAGCCAAAAACTGAAATTAATTACATCCGTTTCTTCTCGTGATTTCTGTGTCATAATGGTGACGCCGGTCCAAATGATAGCAGCAAAAATGAAATAGATATTGCCCGAATCGAATAGGTCTTGAAGGTCAACCTCCCAAATCCGCAGCAGGACCAATCCACCCAAAATGCCGATCATGAATCCCAAAATCTCTTTTCGCCGAATAGATTGATCAAAAATTAGGACAACAAGAAGATATGTCACCAATGGACTGAGGGTGGGGACAATAATCCCGCCTAATGAAGCCATGCCGATTTGTGTTCCTTTGAAGTAGCCGTAATTATATGCTGTAAGGCAAACGGCAGCAATGATTACATACTTTAAAGCGGTTCGGGGGAATGTGAACTTTTTACCCATAAAAAACATAATGGGTATCATGGTTGCGCAGGCCAAAGTAAATCGCCAAAACATGAGTAAATCTGGACTGGCATATTGCCCGGTTATCTTAGCGTTGGGCCATGAGATTCCCCAAATGAACATGGCTGCCACCATGGCAACGTAGAGTTTGAAATTAGATGATTTCACCTACCTAACTTTCCTCTTGGTAGGGGATTAATTTTTGTTGAGCATTGAGAGAATGGAAAGGATCTTTTCATTTGAAGGTCGGATGGAATAGGTGAGGGCCACATGAGAAAATCTAATTTGTCCGTTCTTATCAATAATATGGGTGGTGGCGTATGGGATGCCTTCATATTTATGTCTGTTATACCGTGGGTCGGTCAATCCAAATGCATCAATGATTGCATGATCCTTATCCCACAGAAGGGGAAAGGTAATTGAAAATCCTTTATTCGCATTACGCTTTTTAAACTCGGCACTGGCCTCAGATGATTCCACGCTGACGGCCCACAATTCAGAATCTTTCGGAAGTTTCATCTTGGATAATTCGGCCAACTGCCGACGGCAATGTGGTCACCAATATCCACGATAAAAAATGAGGATGAGATTCTTTTCCCCCTTTAATTCAGATAATTTACGTATCATCCCTGATTCATCTTCTGCAGAAAAATTTGGAGCCATATCGCCGACACTCACGGCAACTTGATCATAAGAAATTGTATCGACTTTGGCTTGAGCAAAGGCTAGAATGGGTAATGCAAGGGTGAGAATAATGATTCGTTTTATTTGGTACATAATTTGAGTGCATTTTGCGTTGAAATCACCATGGCGAATTCTTCATGGATAGAGGTTAAAGCCGCTTCATGAAGTTGGTCTGCAGAGAAAGTTTTTCCATTATGATCGGATTTATTGAATGTGGCAGTAGCATCTGACACCATATAGGATTCATACCCAAGATTTCCAGCCATCCGTACAGTAGTGTTGACGCATTGATCTGATGTCATACCTACCATGACCAAGGGTGGATTTGCAATAGATGTTAAGTGATCTGATAATTTGGTGCCGATAAATGCACTGTTCACATTTTTTTCAAATACCGGTTCATCATGAATTGGTTTTGCAAAATCGTAGATGGCATTTCCAGGTAATTCAGGGCGAAGGGGTGAACCTTTAGTTGTTGAATTATGTTTTACATGGATGACGGGTGCACCGCACTGCCGCCAATGGGACAAAAGTGTGGTAATATTATCCTCAAAATTGGGATTATTTCGTATCCCCCAGTAGGGTTCGTCAAACCCTTGTTGAATATCGATGAGGAGGAGGGCTGGTTTCATTACATCCGAAATACAGGAAACTGATGATCGCCTGTCGGTGCATTCCCCACTGCTCTAAGGGCTTCGGCCAAAACGGATCGTGTTTCCAATGGACTGATAACACCATCATCCCAAAGCCGTGCACTGGCGTAATAGGGGTGGCCTTCTTTTTCATATTTATCCAAAATGGGTTGGCGTATTGCATCCCATTCTTCCTGGGATAATTCTTTTCCGTCTGCCTTCATTTGATCTTTTTTCACCGTGGCCAATACATCTGCCGCTTGGTTACCACCCATGACGGATATGCGAGCATTGGGCCACATCCAAAGGAATCGCGGTTGGTAGGCACGGCCACTCATGGCATAATTCCCAGCACCAAAACTGCCGCCGATAATAACAGTCAATTTGGGCACATTGGCCGATGCAACAGCTTGAACCAGTTTTGCACCATCTTTCGCAATGCCCCCTTGCTCTGCTTTTGTACCCACCATAAAACCGGTAATATTTTGCAAAAACAGAATGGGGAGTTTTCGTTGAGCGCAGAGCTCAACGAAATGAGCTCCTTTGATTGCAGGTTCGCTGAACAGAACCCCATTGTTGGCGATAATGCCCAATGGCTTGCCTTCAATTTTAGCAAATCCGGTAACCAATGTTTTTCCATAGTCCGATTTGAATTCTTGGAATTCAGAACCATCTACTAGTCGGGCGATGATTTCTTTCACATCAAATGTCGTTCGATGATCTTTTGATACAATGCCAAAAATGTCTTCCGCATCATATTTCGGTGGTTCAAATGTAGACTGTAAAGAGTGGGCTTCAGGGAAATGATTAATGATATTCCGAACAATATTTAAAGCCTCTTCATCATTTTTTGCAAAGTGGTCCGCCACACCGCTGATTTGAGTATGCATTTTAGCACCGCCCAATTCTTCAGGGGTTGCATCCTCGCCAATGGCTGCCTTCACCAATGGGGGTCCACCTAGAAAGATGGTTCCGGTTTTATCAACAATCACTGCTTCATCACTCATGGCGGGGACGTAAGCACCACCGGCGGTGCAGGAGCCCATGACCGATGCAATTTGAGGAATCCCCTTGGCGCTCATCTGGGCTTGATTATAAAATATTCGTCCGAAATGATCACGATCGGGAAATACTTCATCCTGTTTAGGTAAAAAGGCTCCACCGCTATCCACAAGGTAAATACAGGGGAGGTGGTTTTCTAAAGCGATCTCTTGAGCCCTTAAATGTTTCTTTACAGTAAGGGGATAGTATGTTCCCCCTTTGACCGTGGCATCGTTAGCCACCACAATACATTGACGTCCTTGAACTGTGATGATGCCCGTAATGATGCCGGCGGCCGGGACATGATCATCATAAATGTCGTGGGCGGCAAATGGTGAGAATTCAAGGAATGGTGAATCGTTGTCCCGAAGTTGATCGATGCGGTCTCGTACCGTCAGTTTTCCCCGAGACTGATGCTTTTCAACACGATTCGGTGGACCCATTTTACGGATCTCGTTCAAGTCCGCTTTTAGCTTTACGGATAATTCTGAATGATAGGCCAAGTTTGATCTAAACTTTTCTGAATCCGGTTTGATATGTGTTTTGATGACTGTCATATTATGATGGAAGAATGGATTGGATGAATGTGCCTGCTGCTTTCAATTTATCAATATTGATTCCTGTTTCAAACCCTTGTTCATGGCAGATTCGCACTGCCGTTTCTGTGGCAATATTTCCACTAGCGCCAGGTGCATATGGGCAACCACCAACACCACCAGCTGATGAATCCAGCGTTCGAACGCCCATGCCAAGTCCCACAGTTACATTTTCTGATGCCATATTAAATGTATCATGCATATGGAGGGCAAAAGTCTCCGGGGGCCAGTTATCAAAAATGATTTGAAGCAGATATTCCACATCTTCTGGGGTCGCCTTTCCAATAGTATCACCCAAAGATATCTCATGGACGCCTAAATCGAGCAAGTCCTGGATAACATTCACAACGCTTTCTGCACCCACATTTCCTTCATATGGACAAACCCAACAGGTGGATATATAGGCACGAACCCGCATTTGATTTTCCTCCCAAATGGGAATCATAGTTTCAAACCGCTTCATGCTCTCCTCAATAGTGCAATTCGTATTTTTTTGGGAAAAAGTTACACTGGCGGCCGTAAAAACTGCCACGGACCGAAATCCATTTTCTAATGCCAATTCCAATCCTTGTAGATTGGGGACAAGTGCCGTATAAGTAGAATTTTCATTTCGATGAATACGGGAAGATACATCAGAACAATCCGCCAATTGAGGAACCCACTTCGGCGATACAAAACTGGTGACTTCAATTTCGGGGCAGCCTGCCTCCGAGAGCATATCAATATATTTGACCTTCTCACCGGTTGGGATGGTTTCCTCAATACTTTGGAGGCCGTCCCTTGGCCCCACTTCGACAATGCGAACGGAATCAATCAATCGACTCGGCCCAATTTGGGATGCGTTTTTCTAAGAACGCAGCCAATCCTTCTTGCCCTTCTTCTCCGGAGCGAAGTATAGCGATGCGTGCGGCTGCTTCTTCTTCGTTCATATTCTCACAATTGGCTTTGAATTCGGCAATGGCGTTAGGTCCCGCCTTCAATAGCAAATTCACTTTATTAATGACAGCAGTTTCCAATTCATCTTCGTTAGCGATTTCATGAATAAGTCCGATTCGGAGTGCATAATTTGTATCAATCATCTCTCCTGAAATTCCTAATGACTTGAAATGGGAGAGTCCAATCTTTTTGATTACAAAGGGACCAATGACAGCAGGATTTATTCCCAACTTGACTTCGCTGAGGGAAAATTTTGTATTGGTTTCAGCAATGGCAATATCGGCCAATGCCATTAATCCAAATCCGCCACCGATGGCATATCCATGTGCTTTGGCAATCACCGGTTTTGGGCATTGCTCTATAGATCGATACATATTACCCAGTCGGATGCCTTGTTCGGTATTCTGCTCAATATTCATTTCACCCGATTGCTTCATATAACTTAAGTCCGCCCCTGCAGAGAATGTTTTTCCATTTCCTTCTAAAATAACAACACGTATGGATTCATCTTCTCCGATCGTATTAAACACGTGGGTGGTCTCCTGAATCATCTCTCCACTCAATGCATTCATTACATCAGGCCGATTAAAGGAAATGCGAAGGAGGGATTCGTTTTGGTTTATTTCAAGTGTATCATATGTCATTTCTTTCAATACCTTCGTTGGGAATGAGGAAATTGTCTTCGTAATTTTGTGTTTCGAATTTCATTATCATAAGGGAATTTATGGCAGGACATAGCAAATGGGCTAACATTAGGCATAAAAAAGCAGCCCAGGACGCCAAGCGGGGAAAAGTATTTACAAAAGTCATTAAAGAGTTGATGGTTGCAGCCAAAAATGGCGGCAGTGATCCCGATGCCAATCCTCGCCTAAGACAAGCCATCTCCACGGCCAAAGCGGCCAATATGCCTAATGACACCATGACCCGCGCTATCCAAAAAGGTGCTGGCGAATTGGAAGGGGTGACTTACGAAGAAACCACATATGAAGGATATGGTCCTGGCGGTGTGGCCATTATGATGGATGTAATGACCGATAATAAAAATCGGACCGTTGCCGAGATTCGCCACATTATGAGCAAACATGGTGGCAAATTGGGAGAAAACGGTTCTGTAGGTTGGATGTTTGAAAAGTCCGGCCAAATCATACTCTCAGCCAATGGTCAAGATGAAGATGCTGTATTTGAAGAAGCATTAGAGGCAGGAGCAGAAGATTTTATAGCTTCAGATGATGAATTTATTATTACGGCATCACCTGCAGATACAGTAGATGTGGCCGAAACATTGGGTGGCAAGGGTTATGCAGTGGTTTCATCTGCAGTGGAAATGGTGCCCAAGAATACGGTCAAGGTGGAAGGGAATGATGTGAATCGTCTCATCACCCTCATGGATTATTTAGAAGATCACGATGATATTCAAAATATTTATTCTAATTTCGAGATCGATGACGCTGACCTTTAATTAATGCAGTCAATTCTCGGTGCCCACAATTCAAAGAATAATCGGAGTCGATCCCGGATTAAATATCACGGGATTTGGCATTTTAGATCAAAAAGGTGGACAGGTTAGAGTGGTGGCCTATGGCACCATTAAACCACCGGCAAAAGAATCATTGCCCAACCGATTAGAATATTTGAATAGTCACATGACAGAAATACTGGAAAAATTTGAACCCCAATCCATGGCCATAGAAGATACATTCCATAATAAAAATGTAAAATCAGCATTATTATTGGGGCAGGCTAGAGGTGTGCTCCTTTTGGCTGCTGCATCCAAAGGAATTCCATCCGTGGATTATGCCCCTCGAAAAGTGAAACAGAGTGTGGTCGGGAATGGTGCTGCAGACAAAGGTCAAGTACAATATATGGTACAGCAAATTTTAAAATTGGATGCACCACCTAAACCAATGGATGTCTCTGATGCATTGGCCATTGGACTCTGCCACATTAACCAGAATAAGTACCTATGAGTTTGATGGATTCCATCTCAGGTAAGTTATTCGCCAAAAACCCTACCGAAGCCATCGTTGATATTGGCGGTATTCGGTTTCGGATTCACATTTCAGTTTCTGCTTATGACAGTCTACCCGGGCAGGGCGAGCCCGTTGAACTTTTGACCCACCTCCATGTGAAAGAGGACATATTAGATCTATATGGGTTCAAAGATCATGCAGAACGATCATTATTTATGAATTTAAATACAATTAGCGGCATCGGTCCGCGGTCTGCGATGAATATTCTGTCCGGTACCAACCCTGATGAATTTAAAAGTCGAATCATTGCTGGTGATGTGAAATCGTTAACAGTCATCCCTGGGATTGGGGCCAAGACGGCCAAGCGTATCATTGTAGAATTGAAAGAAAAATTTGACGCTGCTCTTGATGGTAAAGATGAATTAGGTTTTACAGAAGATGGTGAATCCAGTGCGGTGAAGGATGCAGCCAATGCTCTCCAATCCTTGGGATACAAAGCGGGGCAGGTGAATAAAACATTGAGAGATTTAGAAAGCGCCGGTGAGCTTTCCGGCGGATTAGAAGAAATAATACGCAAAGCATTAGCGAAAATGATTTGAGGAGAGCATGCAATACGCAGATCAATTAAAAAATTTAGGGACTGAAACCGCATTTGCGGTTTCGGCACAGGCACGAGCTTGGGCAGCAAAAGGTCATAAAGTTTATCCATTCCATTTGGGGGATATCAATTTGGCCACACCAGAAAATATTGTGGATGCCACACTTAAAGGTATTCGAGATGGAAAAACAGGATATTGTCCTTCAGAAGGTATTTTGCCATTGCGAGAAGCTTTAGCCCATGATGTTGGATCAAGAAGGGGTATTTCATTTGGACCGGAAAATGTGTCTGTTCAACCTGGCGGTAAGCCCACCATTGGCAAATTTATTGCCGCCGTCATGAATCCTGGCGATGAGGTGCTGTATCCTAATCCCGGGTATCCCATTTATGAATCACAAATTGAATACCAAGGCGGCCGTGCGGTACCCTATAATTACGTTCAGACCGATTCTGGTTTCGATATCGATATGGATAAATTGAAAGCATCTATTTCAGATAATACAGTGGCCATTATTTATAACAATTATCAAAATCCTATTTCAGCAGAATCTTCTCAAGAAGAAATGGAAGCAGTTGCTCAATTGGCCATTGAGCACGATTTATGGGTATTAACAGATGATGCTTATTATGAAATGATTTATAAAGGAGAAGCCCGGTCTATTGCGGCACTTCCGGGGATGAAAGAGCGAACAGTTATCCTATATACGTTTTCAAAAAAATATGCCATGACAGGCTGGCGTGTGGGTGGCTCAATCGGCCCTGAAAAGATTATCAAAATCATTTCAAAATTGAATGTGAATGCAGAATCTTGCACCACACATTTTATCCAGGATGCAATGGTGGAGGCCCTCACAGGCGACCCATCTGGTGCCCAATCCATTTTGAACACCCTTAGGGACAGAAGAGACGCTGCTGTGGCGGGATTGAATGCCATTAATGGCATCAATATTCCTACACCTCGGAGTACTTTTTATCTCTTTCCCAATGTAAATGAAATCATGGCGCGAAAAGGTTATAACAAAATTGATCAGCTCCAATTGGGCGCCCTTGAAAATGCCAATGTATCTTTCTGCACACGGGACCATTTTGGTCGTCCGCAAGCTGGGGAAACCGATTTTTTTATTCGATTTGCCTATTCCGGTATTTCAGTGGATGATATCAATGAAGGTATGGCCCAGCTGAAATCATATTTCGAATCTAAATGAAGCAAACACCGCTCTATGAAAAACATGTGGCCTTAGGGGCCAAATTGGTGGACTTCGCCGGATATGAAATGCCCATACAGTATGTAGGGATAAACCAAGAGCATATGGCTGTACGTTTATCTTCCGGATTATTCGATGTGAGTCATATGGGTGAGTTCATCATTAGTGGAGAAGGTGCGGAAGCTTTTCTCGACAATATGACTGTGAATGATGTTAAATCTATCCAGCCATGGCAAGCCCAGTATTCTGCCATGTGTTTTGAAAATGGTGGTATTATCGACGATCTATTGATCTACCGTTATCCGGATTATTTTATGCTGGTAGTGAATTGCGCCAATATGGAGAAGGATTTGGATTGGCTCATGGCCCATAAGCCGGGAAATGTGGATATTATGGATATGAGCGACCAGATTGGACTTATTGCTTTTCAGGGCCCAAAATCCCGGGAGATCCTCCAAAAAGTGGTGGATATTGATTTGCATACCATGGATTTATACTGGTTCGGTGTGGGAAATATAAATGGGCATCCCGCCACTATCGCCAGAACCGGTTACACTGGAGAACTGGGTTTTGAAATCTATGCGGATAATGATGCAATTGGTGGCATCTGGGATGCCATTTTGGATTCGGGGGAAGATGAAGTTGACATTGTGGGGCTCGGCTGTCGCGATACGCTTCGAATAGAAATGAAATATGCCCTTTATGGGAATGATATTGACGAAACAACCAATCCTGTAGAAGCGGGATTGGGTTGGATCACCAAACTGGACAAAGGTGATTTCATCGGTAAAAATGCATTGGTTCAAGCGAAAGAAAATTTATCCCGACGGTTGGTCTGTATTGAAATGATTGATCGGGGTATACCCCGAAAAGGCTATCCAATTATGGTAGATGGTGATCAGGTGGGTGCGGTCACCAGCGGCACTCAATCTCCATCACTAAAACAAGGGATTGGCATTGGTTACGTGGAAAAACAGCATGCTAAAATTGGTACAGAATTGGGGATGGAAGTCCGCAATAAAAATCTGAAGTGCAAAGTAGTTAAACCACCATTTTATAAAGAAGGTAGTGTAAATACTTAAAATATAGGATCATGGGAAAAAACTCGGGAAAAACTATACTCGTTACGGGGGGTGCCGGTTTCATCGGCTCTCATCTCATCGATCGTTTATTGGTAAACGATAATCAAATTATTTGTCTTGATAATTTGAATGATTATTATAATCCGGAAATCAAAAAGCTCAATCAATCAGAACATCTCAATCACCTAAATTATACATTTATAAAGGGGGATATTCGAGATGGTGAAACGATTAGAAATCTTTTTGAAAATCACCCAATTGATATCGTGGTTCATTTGGCAGCCATGGCGGGGGTCCGTCCTTCAATCGAAGATCCGGTTTTATACACGGATGTGAATATTAACGGCACCCAAACCTTGCTGGAAGCCATGATGGGGTCATCTGTAAAGAAATTTGTTTTTGCGTCCTCTTCATCTGTTTACGGAAATAATAAAAAGACGCCATTTTCTGAAGATGATATTGTGGATTCCCAAATTTCCCCCTATGGCGCCACCAAGAAAATGGGAGAAGTCATGTGTTATACTTACCATCACTTGAGTGGGATTCCCACTTCTTGCCTTCGATTTTTTACTGTGTACGGCCCTCGACAACGTCCGGAAATGGCCATCCACAAATTCACGCGGATGATGAAAAATGGTGAAGCAATCCCCTTTTTTGGTGATGGGTCCACTGCACGGGATTATACATTTATCGAGGATATCATTAATGGTATCCTCGCAACAATCACAGCTGATGATCAGTTTGCAATTTATAATTTGGGCAATTCAGAACCGGTAAAGTTGGATGAATTGGTACATGTTATTGGGGAAAGGGTGGGCTTGGATCCAATTTTGGATCGTCAGGAATTGCCTACTGGGGATGTGCAGCAAACATTTGCAGATGTTTCTCGTGCCAAATCCCGCTTAGATTATATGCCATCAATCAGCATTGATGAAGGGATTGACCGGTTTGTGGATTGGTATGAATCCATGCTGGCGTCCCACGGAGCATTATTTTAATGAAAGAAAGACGACTTGAGATCCTCGGCATTTTGTCTGTAGCAGTATCGCTGCTCATATTTGTCAGCCTACTCGGACATAACCCAAATGAAGATCCGGGCATTTCACCCAATGTCCGCGTAGAAAACCCCATGGGCATCCTTGGCGTATGGATTGCCTACTTCTTTATCAAACTCACTTTTGGGTATAGCTCATTTATTTTGCCATTGATTGCCATTACATGGGGCATATGGTTTTTTACTCATAAAGAATTTGAAGCCATCAGCCGGTTATCTGGTTATTTGGTGGGTGTTGTTATCCTTTCTTCCATGACTTTAGGGGCAGCCCAGATTTTTAGGTATGGTATTGAAAACACTACGTATCGATTTAGCGGTATGATTGGCGGATTAATTTCTGGTTTATTTTATGACTTTTTGGGTGGTATTGGTTTAGTTATCATCCTGTTGGCTCTTTGGCTGGTATTGATCCGTGGCTATTTTGGATTTAGCTATTATTCACCAATCAAAGACTTGTTGGATCAATTCAAAAAGAAACAGGCAGATAAAAAGTTGGTGACAGAGCAAAAAGAGGTCGAAGATGAAAAACGTCGCCATACAAAAAATTTACTTTCAAAGATAGATGCCCAGCGAAAACGGGATGAAGAACAGCTCAGCCCAATAGAAATGGGTACTGAGCCCGAACCCGAATCAGACATCGTAGAAGAGGTTGTTGAGGAGAGCCTTCCAGAAGGCGCCGCTCCGTCGGAGCCCCTTACGGCCGAGACTGAAGCAGAACCCATGGAATCAATTGAGATTCCCCAAGATGAAGAGGAGTCTCATGAGGTACAGGAAGAGTCAATTCCTGCACCTGATGATTCTGAACCAAAAGATATTGAAGTGGGTGAAATGGCTGAAGTTGAAGAAGTGGACTTGGATGCGGTTCAAGAACGTAAAGCGCCACGAAAGGCCTATCAGTTGCCTTCGGCTGATTTGTTAACCAATCCTGTGAATGTGCAAAGTGGAATGAGTCGAGACGAATTGGTAGATCGGGCCAATTTTTTACAATCCTCATTAGAAACATTTGGGGTTATGGGTAAAGTGGTAAATGTGAGTCCCGGGCCAGTGATTACATTATTTGAAGTGGAGCCTGATGAGGGTGTTCGTGTGAACAAATTTGTTGCCCTTTCAGATGACTTGGCTAGAGTGATGGAGGCCAGTCGTGTCCGTGTAATTGCGCCCATTCCCGGTAAATCTTCCGTGGGGATTGAAATTCCCAATCGCAACCCGGATTTGGTCTATTATAAATCAGTCATCAATTCAGAAAAATTTGCATCCTCTGAATCGAAACTGGCCTTAGCTGTGGGTAAAACAACCACAGGCGAAATTGCCACATTAGATTTGGTCCAAATGCCTCACTTACTCATTGCCGGAACCACTGGATCGGGGAAGTCCGTTTGCATGAATACCATTTTGGCAAGTCTCTTATACCGTGCCACACCGGATGAAGTGAAGTTTGTGATTATTGATCCTAAAAAAGTGGAAATGGCTGTTTACCGCGATTTAAAGGATTACCATTTATTACAAATTGAAGATATAGCAGAACCCATTGTCACCACTCCTGAGAATGCCGTGTTGGCCCTCCGTGCTGTGGAAAAAGAAATGGGCCGGCGATACGATGTATTGGCGGATGCAGTGGTCCGAAATATTGGTGAATACAACAAAAAAATGACCGATACAGGGGAGCCGGTGATGCCATTCATTGTAGTGTTGATTGATGAATTAGCAGACCTCATGATGCTAAACGCAAAAGAAGTAGAAGCACCCATCGCTCGATTGGCCCAATTGGCCCGGGCAGTCGGAATCCATTTGGTTGTGGCCACACAACGGCCTTCTGTTGATGTCATTACCGGGGTTATTAAGGCGAACTTCCCATCTCGGATTGCATTTCAGGTGGCGACTAAAATTGATTCCAGGACCATTTTGGACAGTCCCGGCGCCGAAAAATTGATTGGTCGTGGTGACTTATTGTATCTAGGGCATGGATCCTCCGAACCATCTCGATTGCATAATGCATTTTTGAGTTTGGAAGAAATCGAATCCTTAATGGGCCATATCACCCAGCAAACCAAAGCAGAAGAGTTGGTATTGGCCAGTCCGAGAGAAACCATGGGTGCCGGTGGTTTAATTGACGGCGGAGATGGGGGTGGATTTGATGAATTATTCGATGAAGCGGTAAAATTGGTTGTCATGCATCAACAAGGATCAATCTCCCTGATTCAACGCCGATTAAAAGTGGGTTATTCCCGCGCTGCTCGTCTTATAGATGAAATGGAGCAGGCAGGCATCGTGGGTGCATTTACGGGCAGTAAGGCTCGTGAAGTCCTTGTGGACGAATCCTATTTGGATTCTATCGACTAAAAATCATGAAGCGAATTTTACTCTTTATTGTCCTGTTCTCTGCGGGAGCATTTGGGCAATCCAATCCATGGGCACAGAAATTCATTCAAACCATGAATGACTCCAGTGGTGTGTCTATTGCCTTAAAAATTGAACAACGACAATTTGATTCAATATCCACAGAATCAGGACAAATCGAAATTCTGAAGAAAAAGCATTATATTTTGGATTTACCCACTGAATCAGTTTTTGTGAGGGGAGATACTATCCAGACATGGAACAAATTGACGAATCAACTCATTATTGATCAAACCATCCCAGGAGAAGTCAATATCTTTGATTTGCTTACGGGGGATTTTGACGATGTAAAATTTGGCCAACCATCCAAACGTAAAAATAATGTGCAAATGGATTTTGATCTACCTCAAATGGGGTATGGAGGTGAATTGATAATTAAAAAGAATGGTGAGCCCAATTCGGTGAGGGTTGTATATGGCCCAGATCAATCGGTGCTTTTGACTATCAAAAATTTTAAAAAGGGCAATTTAAATTTATATAATGGATTTAACCCAAAAGATGCAGAGGTAATTGACCTCCGTGAATAAGTGGATTAAACTTATTATCAGTATTGTCATTAGTGCGGTGGGCTTGTATTATGCCTTCGGCAAAGTGGATTTGAACGCACTTTGGCATCATTTGAAAATGGTTAACCTCATTTGGCTGTCTCTGGCTGTATTTTTGTTGATCTTTTCTGTGGCCATACGTGCGGAGCGATGGCAGCTATTAATTGAACCTATCCAGAATATTCGATTTCACCCCTTATTTGCCGCCACCATGGTGGGCTATTTTGGGAATGCAGTATTACCTTTCAGGTTGGGCGAGTTATTGAGAGCATATACCATTTCTGCCAGAAAAAATGTTGAAACATCCGCCGCTTTTGGCACCATCATTCTAGAACGAATTTTGGATATGGTGGGATTGGTGGGCACCATCCTGATTTTCGGATGGTTTTACCCTTTTGATGAAGGGGGCCGAAATGTAGTTATCGCCGTGGTTGTGTTTACCTTGTTGGGGTTTGGATTTGTACTGGCATTGGGCCGAGCCCAATCCCACTTGATGGAAAAAATCGAAAAATGGTCGATTTTTGAAAAAGCATGGGCACACCGTATTTTGACCATTCTCCATAGTTTAGTCAATGGATTAACCTCTATTCGAGCCACCAAACATGTAGGGCAAATTGTTCTTCACACCATTTTTATGTGGATTGTATACTTCGCAATCACGTATTCAGTCATCCTTGCTGCGGGTATTGATGTGAATTGGATTTCAGTGGGTGTAGTGTTGATTTCCACATCATTGGCCATTGCGATTCCAGCTGCACCGGGAGCGGTGGGCACTTACCATGCTGCTGCTGTATATGTATTAACCACGTTTTTTGCTGTGGGCCGGATAGAATCTCAGGCCTTTGCTGTAATCCTCCATGCAGTGGGATTTGTACCCCTCATTATAATTGGGGCCATATACTTTCTTCGCAGTTCTGTTCAAATTAAAGATATATCCGATCAGCATATTGTCGAATGAAACAGTACGATACCATATTTTTAGATCGTGACGGTACACTGAATCCGGATCCCGGCTATATCAACAGTGTGGATCAGTTTACTTTTTATGATTATACCATGGATGCGCTCAAACAATTGAGCGATTCAGGTAATCGGTTTTGTATTATCACCAATCAATCGGGGATAGCCCGCGGTATCGTTACATTAGAAGCATTAGCAGAAATCCATGATTATGTTTTGAATGCATTTCATGAAAATGAATTGGAATTACTGGGGATATATTTTTGTCCGGATCATCCAGATGAAGCCACAGAAAACCGTAAACCGGGGATCGGCATGTTTCAAGAAGCGGCAATAGATCATCAGATTGATTTAGCTAAATCAATTATGATTGGAGATGCTGTTTCCGATATAGAGGCGGGTGTAAATTCAAATATGGATACCATGCTTCTATTATCCGGGAGGGGTGAGGATGCTCAGAAGAATCTGGGTGAATTTTCACCTACTTATATTGCAAAGGATTTGGCTGAAGGGGCTGGTCAAATTTTGGGGATGTCTTCATGAAAATAGGTGTCATGTATGGGGGGACCTCTGCAGAGCGAGAAGTGTCCTTAAGTTCAGGGCAAGCAGTTGTATCTGCTTGTGAGACTTTGAGGCATGAGGTTATTTCTTTGGATCCAAAAGATGGCTTATCCAATCAACTGACAGAATTAAAAGCAGTAGATGTGGTCTTTAATGGCCTTCATGGAGGTGATGGCGAAAACGGTGTCATCCCGGGGTTTTTGGAATCGATAGGCGTACGCTACACCGGCTCGGGCAATGAGGCATCGGCCATATGTATGGATAAACGCGTGAGTAAAGCATTGGTGTTTCGAAAAGAAATTTTAACCCCTGAATGGGTGTCTTTATCTGTAGAAGATGAAATACCCATGGACCATGATTTGGGATATCCTTTGGTGGTAAAACCAAATGGTCAAGGCAGTACGATCGGATTGACTGTGGTTTCAGAACCTTCCCAATTGAAAGAGGCGGTGGCATTGGCTAGAAAATATGATACAGTGGTGTTAATGGAATCTTTCGTGGCAGGTCGGGAAATCACTGTTACGATTATCGGAGATAAAGCTTTTCCAATTGTTGAAATAGTACCCAGCCATGATCTATATGATTATGAATGCAAATATACCAAGGGCATGACCGAATATTTTTGTCCTGCAGATTTAGATGAAACTTTGACCCAAGCAATACAAGATACTTCATTGCGTATTCATAATTTATTGGGATGCCGTCATTATTCTCGAGTGGATTTCCGGTTGGACAAGAACAATAAAGCCTGGTTTTTAGAAGTGAATACATTGCCGGGAATGACGGAGACCAGCCTCGTACCCAAGGCAGCAGGGGCTGCCGGATTAAGTTTTCCGGATTTAATACAAGCCATCATTAATGAAGCGTTAAAAGACTAATGGATTTACAGTGGATAGCTGTCCGGTCCAAGCCCCGGGCAGAAAAGGTTGCTTTTGACCAACTCACTAAAAAAGGAATTGATGCCTATCTGCCTTTGGTGAAAGAACGGCGAAAATGGTCCGATCGAAAAAAGTGGGTGGAGTTGCCCTTGTTTTCCAGTTACTTATTTGTAAAAGTGGAACTGAAAAATTCCATTTATGTGCTCCAAACCCATGGGGTAAGTTCCATCGTAAAATTTAATGGAACCATTGCCACGGTGCAGGAATCCGTTGTGAATAGCATTCGCTGGGCCCTTGAAGGTGGTTATGAATTAGAGCCAACAGAATATTTTACTCAAGGGGATGAAGTAGAGGTCATTGAAGGCCCCATGAAGGGTACGAAAGGCATTGTAGCCGAAGTGAAAGGCGAAGGCCGTCTCATCCTAAAAATTGATGCACTTCAGCAGGCTGTGGCCGTCCATATTGATACCAAATTCCTTCAATCTGCAGGAAAAAAGCGTGCTCCAATTTTATAATTCACTTACCCGAAAAAAAGAGCCTTTCATTCCTATTGAAGAAGGAAAGGTAAAACTTTATACCTGTGGACCTACTGTTTATGACACGGCACATATCGGGAACTTCCGCACATTTTTATTTGAAGACTTTTTGAAACGCGTCCTTATTGCTAGAGGATATAAAGTCTTTCATGTGATGAATATTACGGATGTGGATGATAAGACAATTAAAAAGACGGTAGAAGAGGGGAAGTCTCTATCTGAAATAACGAGCCATTATACTGATTTATTTAATCACGATTTAAAGACATTAAACATATTGCCTGCAGATCACTACCCTGCGGCGACAAATCATGTGGATGACATGATTAAAATGATCGAAGTGTTAATTGAAAAATGCCACGCTTACAAAACAGACGATGGATCGGTCTTTTTTAAAATTGAATCATTTAAAGATTATGGTGTATTGACCCATATCAATATGGCCGAAATACAACAGTCTGATCGGGTGGATTCAGATGAATACGGATTGGATAATCCTCAAGATTTTGCTTTATGGAAAGCCTACAAAGAAGAGGATGGGGATGTGGCATGGGATTCGCCATGGGGCAAAGGTCGCCCCGGGTGGCATATAGAATGTTCTGCCATGTCCATGGCATTCTTAGGAGATCATTTTGACATCCATTGTGGCGGTGTGGATAATAAATTTCCACACCATGAAAATGAAATTGCCCAATCGGTTTGTGCCAGTGATACGCCATTCGTAAACACATGGCTCCATTCAGAATTCCTAATGGTAGATGGTGGAAAAATGAGTAAATCATTGGGGAATTTTTACTGTATTTCTGATCTAATAGAAAAAGGATTTGCACCAGGAGAAATTCGTTATATCATGCTCAGCGGCCACTATCGAACTAAAATCAACTTTACTTTGGATAAGCAGCATGAAGCAAAAGCGAGTATTCAGCGGATTCAATCATTAAAAGATCGGCTACAAGATTTAAAAGAAAATAGTTCCGATGAATACCCCGATGAAAAATCAAATTATGATACTGCATTAGAGAACGATTTGGATGCCCCCAATTCATTGGCCTTATTCTTTGATTGGGTGCGCGCCACCAATTCTGCCTTAGATAAAGATGCACTATCAAGGGATGATGTGGCAAAAGGGTTGAATTTCATTTCATATTTTAATGATGTATTTGGTGTGTTGCCCGACTCAGGAAGAATCCCTCAAGATGTAATGGACTTGGTTTCGAAGCGGGAAACAGCGCGACAGAATAAAGATTGGGCGAAGTCCGATAAATTACGCGATTTGATTGGCTCAAAAGGGTGGGTGGTAAAAGACACCCCAGATGGCCCTAAATTAAGTTCTAAATAAATTATATTTTTTCAGCGATTTTATTCAAAAATAATTGTCTTTAAATAATATTTGACCTAATTTTCGAGGCTTTTTTCGGTTGTCCTAGGGTGGAGTGTAAACAATAACCATGCCATAAATACAGATAGCCGACGACAAATAGATCTGAAACAACGGGTAAAATCCAGATTTATAAATCGAAAAATGATTTAGGATTTGGTTCCGACTTGCCGGTGTAGCTCAGTTGGTAGAGCAGCTGATTTGTAATCAGCAGGTCGGGGGTTCGAATCCCTTCGCCGGCTCAAGTAATGTACGTTGTGCTGTATGTATAGATGGTTGGAGCGGCGAGGTTCCCGAGCGGTCAAAGGGGGCAG
>LSCF01000003.1 GCA_001577025.1 Fidelibacterota bacterium TCS55
GCATCCCTGGGAATACAAACACACCAGCTTGAACTGAAAAATTATTTCCAAACCCTCTATTATATGAAGGGAAAAATAAGCAAAAATCACGGCAATAGGCTTTATGATTTTCTATGGGAAAAGCGGATGGAGCAAATAGATACATACTCTTATTTGGATCTGCTCTCCAAACTTGGCCATCAACCTCAGCTGTTTCGATCTTGCTTAATCTTTTAACAGATGCAAACGGTACAGAAATAATAATACCATCTTGTGTTTTTAGCTTATACTCTAAAGAAGATTTTTCAACAATCTGCCCTAAGAAGATATTGCCATCATTGGTCTCGATTTCAACCATTTCATTTTCTTGCGAAAATCCAAATGTCATTATGAAAAACAAGCAAAGTGATAAAAATCTTAACATAAATCAAAGTTACGTTTTTTTTGTGAATAAAATAATTATTTTGATTAATTAAATGACCGATGCCAATTTAGGTAATATTACATGGTATTGAGATAATGGCCAAATCCCTCAGAAATGTTCAACTCATTTCTTAATTTTCCTCCCGTTTTTAGAACATAAATCTTTAATCATGATTCAGCATATTTTTTTAGACATCGGCGGCGTCCTCATTAATATTCATCCAGATCGGTGTGCTCAATACTGGGCTGATAGTGCCGACCTTTCATTAGTTGAAATTAAAACCGCTTTTTCTGATGAAGTCCACCATGCCTATGAAACCGGCCGTCTTACAGATCATGAATTTTTCACCGCATTTAAAGAAGGGTTACCTCATCCCTGTTATTTAAAAGAATCCGATTTTTGGCGAGGATGGCAAAAGCTATTGGGTAAAGAAACGGCCGTTTCAGATTTGTTGAAACCCCTTTCAAAAGAATACAATATTTGGCTTTTATCCAATACGAATCCGAGCCACATTAGAGATGAAATTGATCTTAGGTATCAATTCCCAAACCATATAAATGGGGCCATCTATTCATTTGATGCGAGGGTGAGAAAACCGGACAGGGCCATTTATGATTATGCCCTAAAAACGGCCAGCGCCGTACCATCTAAATCTCTATTCATTGATGACTTGAAAGAAAATATCGATATGGCCCAATCCTTGGGATGGGCCGGCATTCATTATGAAAATTTTGATCAATTAAAAGATGAATTAAAATCATATAATATTCACATGAAAAATTTGGAATTAACTACATGAAAAAATATATCATTACCGGCTTAATTATTATAGCCGGGATATTAGGGTTCAATCTTTATGTCCCCCTATTTAACGCACCCATTGATGCAGCATCCTTTTCAACCTATGATGTAAAGATTCACAGAGATACTTGGGGTGTGCCTCATATTTTTGGGAAGCAGGATAAGGATACAGCTTACGGTCTTGCCTATGCCCACGCAGAGGATGATTTCAAAACCATTCAGGGAACCGTCATCGCAGCCAGGGGGAAGCTGGCCTTCTATCATGGAAAAGAAGGGGCAGCCAATGATTATATGGTTCAGTTGTTGAAAGTTTGGGATGTGGTAGAATCCAGTTATGCCTCTCAACTCACGGAAGAAACCCGAGATTTAGTAGAGGCTTATGCAAACGGTTTAAACCATTATGCGGTATTACACCCAGATGAAGTATATCGTGGCTTGTTTCCAGTATCGGGGAAGGATGTAATCGCAGGATTTGTCCACCGTATGCCGCTGATGTATGGCCTCGATCGCGTTTTGGGTAAACTTGCTTCCGATGAAAAACCGGAATTTTCTGTCGGCAAAGAAAAAATAGAAAGGGGACCGTTTGAACAAACATTAATGGGATCTAACGCAGTGGCCGTAAGTCCGAAACGATCAGCAGATGGGTATACCAGGCTTGCCATCAACTCGCATCAGCCATGGACTGGTCCTGTAGCCTGGTATGAGGCCCACCTCCACAGCGAAGAAGGATGGAATATGACCGGTGGCCTGTTTCCCGGATCACCTGTAATCTTCTTGGGCCATAATGAACATTTGGGTTGGGCCCATACGGTCAATAGTCCGGATTTGGTTGATGTTTATGAATTAGATATTCATCCGGAGGATGAAAATAAGTATTTCATCCAAGGGAAGTATGAAACCATCGATATTTGGGAAACAGAGATTGAAATGAAACTATGGGGGCCTTTTCGATGGACTTTCAAACGGGATATAATGTGGTCCATTCATGGACCCGTGTTTAAAAATCCCCATGGCACATTTGGTGTTCGGTTCTCTGGATATGGGGAAGTACGTCAAGTAGAGCAATGGTACCAAATGAACAAGGCCACGAGCTATGAAGAATTTGAATTTGCTATGAGTTTGCAGGCCTTGCCCATGTTTAATACGGTATATGCTGATAAGTCTGGAAATATTTCTTATGTCTATAATGCCCTAATGCCCTTCCGGATGAGCGATGCTTACGATTGGAAGGGTATTCTTCCGGGGAATACAATCCAGTCTTTATGGCAGGGCTATATCGAATATGACATGCTCCCTCGCGTAGTAAACCCAGAATCGGGGTTTGTCCAAAATTGTAACAGTACCCCATACAAAGCGACTTTGGGCATCGTGGAATCCCGCATGCCTTTTCTAATGAATAATCTTGGTATCGAAACTTTTCAAACCAACCGAGCATATCGTGCCGTTGAGACCTATGGCGCTGACACTTCTATCACACGGGAAGAATTCTACCAGTACAAATTTGATACCAAATATTCAGAAAAATCGGTTATGGCTGTTAATCTAAAGAAATTTTTATCCGAAGCTGGCAGTGATGACCCCCATATGACGGAAGCACTGGAACTGCTCAGAAATTGGGACCTCGATACAGATAGTACCGCCACAGCCATGCATCTGGCCTATGATGCAATTCGCCCAACAAGCGACCCGGATAAATACACATATAACTATGCCACCATTATGGATAGGCTGGGAAAGTCAATAGAATACTATCGATCCGTTTATGGAAAGATTAATGTAAAATGGGGAGAGATTCAGCGGTTAAAAAGAGGAGATATAGATCTGCCTCTAAGCGGCGGTCCGGATATTTTCCGTGCCATTTATTCCCGGAAGCAGAATGGACAGCGCAAGGCCACTGCAGGGGATTGTTTTTTCCAGATCGTGGAATGGAGTCCGGAGGGTAAAGTATCATCCCAAAGTATCCATCAATTTGGATCTGCCACGTCTGATGAAAATTCACCCCACTATAATGACCAAGCTGAATTATTTGCTACTCATCAAATGAAACCCGTATGGATGACCTTAGAAGATATTAAATTAAACCTTGAAAAATCTTATCGCCCCGGCGAAGAATAACCGATTCAGGAGAGGACCATGAAACGACTATTAATCATTCCCGTCATTATTATTTCAATGGTGTGGGCAGACCGACCCATTACGTCTGAAGATATTGTGAATATGCGGTACGCCACTCAGCCCGCCATGAATAATGTGGGCACCAAGATTGCCTATGTAAATATCATCCCCAGAACCCCAGATGAGCCTCGCGGTGGTAGTTATCGTGAAATCTGGGTCATGAATGCAGATGGTTCAGATAAGCGCCAATACACATCTTCTCCTGTGAATAGTTGGTCTCCCCAATGGACCCCAAATAGCAATCTCTCATTTCTATCTCGGCGAAAAGATCATCATAAATCCACGCAAGTGTATGTGATTCCATTGGATGGGGGCGAAGCGAGGATACTTACCGATCACAAAACCGGTGTGGGCTCATACCAATGGTCTCCAAATGGTAAATGGATTGCATTCACATCCCGGGATGAAAAATCAAAGGAGAAGCAAGCCAAAGAAAAGGCCGGCTATGATATGATTGTCATGGATGAAGAACATATCTATACGCGGATTTGGGTATACAATGTGAAAACAGGCCAAACCCAAAAAGTATATAAGCAAAATCTAAATGTGGGTTCATTCGAATGGACTTCAGACAGTAAAAACATCATCTTCCAAGCCACTGAAAAAACAGGTGCGGATCGTGATTTATTGGAACGATCTATTTATCGCGTGAAAGTCCCTAGTGGCAACCCCCGTAAGGTTTTAGAAACACCGGGGAAATTGGGTGATATGGCTGTTTCTCCTAATAGCGAAACATTGGCATTTTTGGGGGCTACCACATATAACGATCCCATTGCACAAAGTATTTATACTGTACCCGTAAAAGGGGGTAAAGCCACCATCCATACGCCGGATTTTAAAGAATCATTCATAACTATTGAATGGGTGGACAATCAAACCATTTTGGGTAAATCCTATCGAGGGACCAAAACAGTGTTATCCACGATTAATACAAAAGAAAAATCACCGGAAGGTGTGGCAAACCAAACCGATGTATTGGCCCCGAGCCAAATTTTAACATCAGTCTCTTTGCATCAATCATCTGGGCAACTGGTCATTATGGCATCAGGCCATGGTCATCCCAATGAAATTCATGTGGGGGCACTTGGTCAATCCACAATTCAGCGCCTCACATATTCCAATCCCGATTTTGACGAAATTGCACTGGCAAAGCAAGAAACTATTTCATGGATTGGCACTGACGGATTAGGGATCGAAGGGGTGATTACCTATCCATTAAAATATCGGAAAGGGAAGCGGTACCCTCTCGTATTGCAGATTCACGGTGGTCCCGAAGGTACCAGTTTGGATGGGTGGAATACCCGGACTACCTACCCGGTTCAGCTTTTAGCAGCAGAAGGATTTGTTGTGTTAGAACCAAACTATCGGGGCAGTGGAGGCCGCGGTGTAGCCTTTTCTAAAGCAGATCATGATGATTTGGCAGGATTAGAATTTGATGATGTGCTGGCAGGTATTGATTATTTAATTGCTCAAGGTATTGTGGATGGCAATAAAGTGGGAACGGGCGGTTGGTCCTATGGGGGATATTTTTCTGCATGGGCGGCTACAAAACACTCAGACCGTTTTAAAGCATCCATGGTAGGAGCCGGTTTAACCAATATGATCAGCTTTATGGGTACGACCGATATACCCTATGAAATGTCTGACACCCACTGGAACCAGTGGTGGTTCGATAATATGGAACTCCACTGGGATCGATCTCCATTGGCCCATATCAATAATGCAAAAACGCCAACCTTGGTCATCCACGGATTGAAAGATGAAAGGGTCCACCCGGAACAGGGCATGGAATTATGGCAGGCCCTTCGGATTAAAGGGGTGGATACGGAATTGGTATTTTATCCCAGAGAACCTCATGGTCTTTTAGAACGTGCTCATAAATTGGATTACATGGAACGGCTCGTTGACTGGTATAATAAATACGTGAAATAATATGAAAACAAAAATTATATTATTACTCATCATTTATAGCTTCCTCTTTTCTCAGGAAGTCATGCCCATAGAAATTCCCTTAAATGGGGAAGCGGCGGAACGGAGTCTGGAAATGTCTGGCTTGGCTTGGTATGGAGATTATCTCATTCTCATGCCTCAATATGTAGAGAAAGATGCACCCGGTTTTTATGCCTTGAGTAAAACCAAAATTCAAAAGTGGCTCAGTGGTAACCGTTCTGCAGGGTTGACACCGGAGAAAATCGATCTCATTCAGCCACAATACGATCTCATGATTCCTGGATATCAAGGCTTCGAAGCATTAACCTTTTCCGGAAAAGATGCCTATCTGATCATGGAATCGAAAGCTGATGGTGATATGCACAGCTTTTTGGTGAAAGGTAAAATGGACTTTCGGCGAAAAAATCTCACCATCGACCCCGATGAAATGGAAGAAATTCCCCTTCCCAAACAAATTAAGAATATGGGAATTGAGAGTATCTTAAAATTCAAATACCGGCTGCTAACCCTTTATGAAGCGAATGGTAAAAATGTAAACCCATACTCGGCGGGGTATTTTTACAACACAGGGCTAAAACCAAAAGGAGAAGTGCCATTTCCAAATTTGGAATATCGATTAACGGATGTGACTGAAGTGGATGGCCAAGGTCGATTTTGGGCCATTAACTTTTTTTGGCCGGGGGAAAGAAAACGGTTAAAGCCCGTAGAAGATGGTATAGAAAAAAGCGGAACCCACAGCCAATATGAACATGTGGAGCAGCTGGTGGAATATCAGGTCAATGCAGATAAAATTATTCGCACCGATTCAGAACCGATTCAACTGGTTTTGGAAAAGAATTCCCGAAACTGGGAAGGGTTGGTTCGATTAGATGACCAAGGCTTTCTTATGATTGTGGATGAACACCCTAGGACAATCTTGGCTTTTGTTCCAATACATTAAAAATTTGCAAATAAGATTTAAAAAGATGGGTAAAAGACAAATTATTGAATTAACAGGATTAATAAGTGTTGTGGCTTCACTTGCTTTTGTGGGGTTTGAGATCCGGCAAAACACTAGTGCTGTTCGAAGCGCAACCAATATTGCTATTTCTAATCAAGTTATGGAATTGTCTAGGGATGTTGCAAACGATGAGAGATTAAGCAGGTTGATTCATTTAATGTTGGTTGAAAATGTACGGGGTGAAGAATTAAACCCTGAA
Organism: Fidelibacterota bacterium TCS55; assembly: GCA_001577025.1. GTDB lineage: Bacteria > Fidelibacterota > Marinisomatia > Marinisomatales > TCS55 > TCS55. The sequence goes on from LSCF01000003.1 coordinate 6,529, forward strand.
GACTATGTCAGTCTATGGATGTATGTTAATGCAGGCCTTCGCAGAATAGAAAACATCTTTCTACAAGTCCAAGACGGTATTCTAGACCCGAGCGCTTTTGATCAAATTGCAATGAGTAATTTTTACCGAACTAATATTGCGCGCGAGACCTGGGATATGGTAGGACAATACTTTGACAAAGATTTTATTATTCATTTTGAAGCTATTAGGGACAGCTTGCCCCAATAACTATCCCCGTACTATATAATTAAAACGTCCATTTGAGGTTGCCTTGCCACCCTATGGCAAGAGTGAGGGAGGAAGCATCGGTTAATGATTTATTCATGTAATCCTCCATTTCATAATTCATATTGAATGATAACCCTGCTTTGATTGGGACGATCACTTCTAGCATATACTGAATTCGGGAAAGATCATTCTCCACCACTTCACTGATTTGTTTAAAATATTCTAATTCCAGTTTGGTGGAAAATAGATCTGTATCATGATCCCAGAATGCACCGGTTTTTATATAAGAGGTCTTTCGCGTCTCATTCAAATAATCTGACATATCAAATGCATGGCCCAGTTCCGCATTCATCAATCCATGTTCATATTGATTTATGAACAGGCCAAACCCCTGATTAAAGTGATATTGAAGGGCCACATTGGCTCTCGTATTTTTCCGATAAGAAGTAATGGTATATCGATAAAAACGGGGTCGGGTAGTGTATTTGTTACTGGTTTTGTATCGGAGATAAATGAAGGAATCCTTTTTCAATCCATAAGCAAAAAGCCGTAAATCCCGGAAGGTCTTTTCAGTTTGGCGATTCAAACGATAATAGCCAAATCCGCCACTTAATGAATCAGAATTGGCCATGCCGCCTTGTGCATATTGCTTCCATGCGATGGAATCGGCCTGAGCAAATAATGGTGAGGCGCTCACCAGAATCAGGCCAATGATTAGCTGTTTCATTGTTTGATTTTTTTACCACTTTCCATGAGGAGAATGGCTGCCACGGTAAACCCGATCGTCATGAAAATGGCCACAATTAAGCTCGTATTTGGTTCAGAATCGGCCACCCCCAGAATCGTGTAGCGAAGTCCATTAATCATATAATAAATCGGATTGAAAAAACTGGCTTCTTGTGCCCATTCCGGGAGCATTTTTATAGAGTAGAAAATGCCGCCCAAAAAGCTTAATGGTGTTAAAAAGAAATTTTGCATGGTAGCCAACTGATCCCAAGTTTCGGCCAACTGTCCGAGTAAAAGTCCAATACTGGAAAATGCCCATGAGACGAGCATGATAAATCCAATGGTGGCCACGGGATCCACCACCGGCATACCGCTTAATCCCACACCAACGAGTAAAATTAAAATGCCATTTACTGTTCCCCTTACCATCCCTCCAATTATGTATGCCAATGAAATTTCAAAGCTGGAGAGGGGCGCCTGAAGCAAATCGGGTAATTGTCCCAGCAGTTTCATTTGCAACATGGATGAAGCAGAATTAGAGGAGGCATTGGTGAGTGTATTCATCATAATTAAACCGGGGATGATGAAGAGTGTATAAGGGATGCCGTCAATAGTGGAAATGCGCTTCTCTAAAGTAAATCCAAAAATGAGGATGTAGAGGATGGATGAAGTGAGCCCCGGTATAACCGTTTGACGATATACAGAAAAAAACCGCCCAACTTCCCGGGCGGTGAGTGTCCATAGGCCAACCCAATTCATTCGTTTATCCCTTTGCCGGTAAGACTCAGGAACACATCCTCTAGAGATGACTTTGTGGTCTCCACTCTTTGTATGTGGCATCCGATCTGGGTCAGTTTATTAATAATTATAGGCAGAGCCTCCTCCGGATCTTGAACTGTAAAATGGAGTCTGCCTTCTGCATAAGTAAAAGTAAAATCAGTTAAGGATGCATTTAGATCTACATCCGTATCGGAAATGTTAATGGTAATTCCTGCATGCCCTAGTTGACCGGTAAGCTCCTTTGGGGTCCCTTCTTTGATCACATTCCCTTTATCTATAATGGCTACCTTATCGCAGAGCTTTTCTGCTTCTTCAATATAATGGGTGGTGAGAAGGATGGTTTTACCCGCTTTGTGGAGTTCGCTGAAATATTGCCATAATTCATGGCGGAGTTCAACATCCACACCGGCGGTAGGTTCATCTAGGATGAGAATTTTCGGATCATGGACCAATGCTTTGGCAATCTGAAACCGCCTTTTCATTCCACCGGAAAGCTGGCGAAGTCGAGATGAACGCTTTTCTTCTAAACCCAATCGAAGGAGGAGTTCATCCACTTTTTCCTTGGCTTCATTTTTGGGAATTCCGTAATAGCCCGCTTGAAAGAATAACAGTTTATCTAAAGGGAAAAACCAATCTTGGGTAAATTCTTGAGCCGAAATGCCCATTTGAGACCGGGTGAATCGGTAATCAGAAACTGTGTCCTTCCCAAAAACTTCTGCGGAGCCTTCATTCTTCCGAACCAAGCCCGTGAGGATATTAATGGTGGTGGTTTTGCCGGCGCCATTGGGACCGAGCAAACCGAAGAATTCTCCATCTCCAATGGTCAAATTGATTCCTTTTAAGGCAACCGTATCATCATAACTTTTTTTCAGATTCTGTATGGAAATGGCAGGGGTCATTTATACTCGATATCAAACCCGATATTGGCATCAAATGGATTGGGGAAATCAAAGCCTTCAACACCGGGGAAGTGGACAACCGATGCGATAAATCCCCACGGAATCAGCATAGATGCATTTACATCTTTTTCGCCGCTGGGTTTTCCATCTTTCATGACAGGCACTTGAAATGCAGGGTGTTCTACCCATAGACCGTATTCGTCATAGCCCACCACTTTTACATAAATTTTATTTTTCTCGATGCCCAATGCTTTCAGTGGATCATGGCCATCAAGCACAAGGAGAACCACATCATCAATTATATCATCTATTTTCATGGGAGCTTTATCCATTTGATACCCCATTAGTTGTCTTGAATTAATTTATAAATACCGCCATTATATTCGACGATGTACAGTTCCCCGTTTGCATCCACTCCGAAGGAGGAGATGTAGGTAGTAAATTCACCATTGGCCAAATTGATTTCTTCGGTGCGGTTTTCAAATTCAACCGCTTTCCCATTTAAGACTTTAAATGTCCAAATATTTCCGGAGCAATAATCCCCGAATAAATAATATCCTTGGAGTCCCGTAATCTCTTTACCGCGATATACATAGCCGCCGGTGACGGAACATCCTTCAGCATCCGCTTGTGAGCCACCACCTAAAACCACCATATAATTGGCATCATTTGGATATTCTATGATGGGCATGGTTAATCCATCTTTTGGTTTTTTATTTTTAGGATTATAGCAATGACTTGCTTCCATGAGCCGCCAGCCGTAGTTCACGCCGCCGGGACTGCCTGCCGGTTCATAATTGACTTCTTCCCATTTATTTTGACCCACATCACCATAATAGATATCACCGGTTTTACGATCGAATGAAAAGCGCCACACATTCCGGAAACCCCACGCCCAGACTTCGCCTCGCTTATCTTTTTGCCCATAATATGGATTTGATTTTGGGATACCATACGGGTGGGTATTTACATCGATTCGGATTACCTTGCCAAAAAGCGTATTGAGATCTTGCCCGGCATTCAGCGGGTCGCCTGCCTTTCCGCCATCACCTATCGAAATATACAGGTAACCATCGGGACCAAATTCCATGTGGCCGCCGTTATGATTTCGGTAAGGCTGTTCCAAGTCAAAGAGGATACGCTCAGAAGTGTGGTCGGCTTTTTTATTCGATTTTACTGAAAATTCTGAAACGACAGTATAACCGTCGTTATTCATATAGTTCACATAGAATTTTCCATTCTTGGCATAATTCGGGTGAAAGGCAAAACCCAACAATCCTCTTTCATCTCCCGGGCGGTTTGGATTTACGACACGCTTGTCGATATCTAAAAAAGGAGTGACTGCCGCCTTTCCATTATTGATGATCTTGATGCGACCACCTTGTTCTACAACGTACAAGAGGTTTGCATCTTCAGGGTGAGAAGTGACAAATAGGGGTTTTTTAAATCCATCCGCAATCAATTTGGACGATAGGGTAGCCGATTGCCCAAAAAGAAAAAATGGAATAATGAGTAGTATTATTTTTTTCATAGTGGAAGTTAATAAAAGATTATCAAAGTCTTTCAGTTTTGATTGGGGTTAGGTGATACTTAAAAAAATTATTTATCTTAAGAAATGAGTTCTAAAAAATCTTCTTCTGATAAAATGGTAATTCCTAAATCTTCTGCTTTTTTCAATTTAGAACCGGCACCGGGGCCTGCAACGAGAAAATCTGTTTTTTTACTCACCGACCCGCTGGCTCTTCCGCCATGTGCTTCTGCCATATCTTTCGCTTCATTCCGGCTAAATTGGGTTAAGGCGCCTGTGAATACGATGGTTTTTCCCTCAAGAATTTGACTCTTTGGACCTTCTACTGTTTCAAATTGAATGCCTAATGATAGACAGGATTCCACCACATCCACATTGGTGCAGTCGGACCAAAATCTGGTAATTGTTTCAGCCACGATGGGGCCCACTTCATCGATGGCTTCTAAATCTTCCGTTGATGCAGACATGAATTTTTCAATATCCCCGGAGAAGGATTTTTCCAGCACCTTAGATAAATGGGCGCCCACATTCCGAATCCCCAATGCATAAATAAACCGGGCGAAGGTGGTTTGTTTTGCCTCTCCAATGGCTGACAGAATATTGTGAGCAGATTTATCAGCCATTCGTTCCAGATTCACGAGATCATCGTAAGTCAGTTTAAAAATATCATCCACAGTTTGAATCAGTTTTTTCTCCACCAGTTGATTAACCAACTTTTCGCCAAAGCCCTCAACATCCAATGCCGTTTTGGATACAAAATGAGTAATCCGTCCTTTCACCTGAGCAGGGCAGGAAAGATTTTGGCATCGCGCCACGGCCTCACCTTCAGGACGATATACATCATGACCGCAAGCTGGGCATTCACTGGGCAATTGATAAGGGGATGCTGATTTTGGCCGTTTTTCAATAACCACTTTCACAACTTCTGGGATTACATCCCCGGCCCGTTGAATCCATACCGTATCTCCAATACGGACATCTTTCCGGTCAATTTCATCTTGATTATGGAGTGTAGCGTGGGTCACCACCACACCGCCTACATTGACGGGTTCCAAATGGGCCACAGGCGTGACCGCCCCGGTTCGACCTAGAGAAGGAATAATATCATTTACCAGTGTAGTTACTTGCTGGGCCTTGAATTTTCCTGCAATGGCCCATCGTGGAGAACGGCTTCGTATGCCCAATGCATTTCGTTGATCCGTTCGATTGACCTTGAAAACAGTGCCATCAATTTCATAGGGGAGATCATTCCTTTTGGACTCCAACCGAGCATGGAAATCAATCATATCAGATGTTGATTCTACTATACTGGATTCAGGGCTTACAGGGAATCCCCATTCTTTTAATGCATTGAGGAAATCAATATGGGTACCAAAAGACGGTCCTGAGATTTCTCCTGACTCATAACAATAAATTCTGAGTGGCCGTGTGGCTGTGATGGCTGAATCTAACTGTCTCAAACTGCCCGCAGCAGCATTCCTGGGATTGGCAAAGGTGGGAAGGCCTTCCGCTTGTCTTTCTTCATTTAATTTTTTAAAACCAGATAAGGTCATAAAAACTTCTCCACGGACTTCCAGTAAATCGGGCGATTCTCGATCTTCTGTCCGCAATGAGAGGGGGATGGCGCCAATGGTTTTGAGATTTTGCGTAATATCCTCGCCGGTAAATCCATCACCGCGAGTGGATCCATGGATAAAAAGGCCATTTTCATAAACAAGCTCAACCCCCAGGCCATCCAGTTTGGGCTCTGCGATCATTTCCACATTTTCTTCTGTATCCAATCCTTTTTTAATTCGGTCCATGAAGGCCACGAGCTCGTCAGTATTCATGGCATTGGCCAATGAGAGCATGGGCTGGCGGTGGGTGATGGAACCAAAGGCAGAAAGCGGAGAAGCGCCTACACGTTGGGATGGCGAGTCTGGTGTAATTAATTTAGGATGAGCCTCTTCTAAAGATTGTAGTTCTCGGAGCAGTTCATCGTATTGACTATCTGAAATGACAGGGTCATCCAATACATAATACCGAAAATTATGATCATTCAATTTGGTGCGGAGGTCCGCAATGCGTGAAGCAATACCAGCCAAATTAATTCCGGTATGCGGCCCGTTTTTTATAATATTCTACTGGATTTACCAGATGCTGCACCACGGGCGTGAGCATACCCGTACTGTCCACCGGGGTGGCAAAAGCCGAACCACCATTTAATGTTACGACAAAAAAATAACCTATGGTTGCGGCGGGCTTTTCTTTGGGGTCATAAGTAAATCTGTAACGATCACCGTTAATATCAAAAGGCACCTCCATTAATCGCTTCATCTTATCTGTTTTATAAAAAAGACTGACTGATTTTATTTCTGATTTGGGGAAACGGGTAAACACTTCCAATTCAAATTGTCTCGAATTAAATAATACTTTATTTGGGTGATGAAAGACTTTTGGGGTGAATGAAAATTCCGGCGATTTGAAATCAATGTCAAAGTCATCCTGCCCAAATAAGGTGAAGCAAAAGAGTAAGGGTAAAAATCGTATTATGGCTTAATCCTCAAGAGGAAGTGAAAGTAACGCATTTTTTATACCAATGGTCATATGTCACTTGTTTCCGAATCATATAATCGGCAGTGCATCGGGCATTGGCCGTGCAAACGTCCGGATCTTTTCCGCGGACATTATTATGCATGACCACCACATATTTTTTAAATGGCTTTTTGGCATATTGTCCCATGTTTGCCAATGCGGATACTGCAAAACTTAAATCATCGCTGGACCGATTTCGATCGACCAAAATTTCTATATGATAGATTCGATCGCCACCCTCTCTATAGATTTTCAACCCGGTGAGTTTCGGAGCCATATGGTTACGCTTAAAATATTGGGGCGTCATGGCGGCAATTTGCTGATCTGTAAACTTTGGCTTTACTGCAAATAGCGTGGACGAAATAATTAAAAGTGTAAAAACATATTTCATGATGATTTCCTTCTTTTTGAAATGAAAACTAATCCCAGCAAAATGCCCAATGCCCCAATGACAATCGCAATTTGGATCCGTTTGGGGTGATAAACAATGGATGCGGCCTCAATCACGTAGTCATCGTTGATAAAGGCATCAGAGCCAAATGTCCACCATAACGTATCATTAGATACCGAATCCGAGTTAGATGCAGTAATTACACCGGGAAGAATACCGGCAAATTTAAATGAATCATCGTGAAGTTTTACCGTAATGTTTGCTTCCTGGACATAGGGCATCATGGCTGCCATACACAATTCGGAAAATCCCGCAGGTAAATCTTTAGAAAATGGACGAAAATTGATTTTAATCAATTGAGCCGGCAAAACGAATGATTCATTCCCCCTGGCAGTCGAATCATTCAACACGCCAAAAAGATTGCCTTCTTCTTCTGCTTTGTAAAATACACCGCGAAAATGATTTAAAATGCGCTCAATCAACAAATCATCCAAGCCATGGTCATCTTGAAGATTTTCAAGGCCCATTTGTAGGCAATACATAATGATTTCAGTTTCCACTTTTTCATTTAAATCCTCTTTACCCGTGTCACTCATGGATTTTGCTAAAAGTGGATATTTGTTATGGATGCCCCTTCCTTTAAAAATTTGATTAAAACTGTATTGGGTAGAGAAAAAGTTGGACCACTTTTTAACCGTAATGGGGTGCCGTTGTGGTGCAGGCCCTTTATTTACATCATGGAAAGTGGTCGATCCATTCAAGATCGCCTGAGAAGAGATAATATGAACTGTTTCTCCAGATTCCGGATCTCCTTTTTGGACGATATCAGATGCCCATTTCCCGCCGGCAGGGATTGGAAAATCTCTATCATAAATATCCTTTTCATCTCCCTCGCTACGAAATTGCATGAGATATTTACCATCAGGAAATACGCGGACGGTAATCAATGTTTCAACACACTGAAACGAGAGGAATGCTGTAAAAAATAAGAGGACTAATTTGGTATTCCGCATGGCGGTAATTTACATGTTTATAAGAGGGGAGAAAACAAAAAGGGCCACGATTGTGGCCCTTTGAATTGCACTAAATTGTATGAATTTTAAAAGGTCATACGTAATGAGGTTTGCAAGGTGCGGATAATCAATAAAGCATCAGCACCGGTTACATCGCCCGTAGGGTTAAACCGACCTGTAATCACATCCGCCTGCATGATGCCCCGTTCTGTGCAGAGGGCCATGGCATTGTATGCAAAATGACTGCTGGGCACATCGCTGAATCGACTGCTTGCTTCCCCAAAATATTTTGTTTCTAGGCTTTCATCTCGGGTGGCCACAACCAATAATCGTTGTACAGCCAGGGCATAGTTGGCGCGATTGATAGTATCATCAGGATAAAAATTTCCATCCGGCTCTATATTCATAATGCCGTATCGGATCATATCCTTAATCCATGTTTCGGCCCAATGGTTCCTCGAATCATTTGGGACAACAATGGTTGAGGTTTGATTGGCTTGAGATGGGGTTTGAAACCCTGAATTCTGAGTAGAGGGCATCCGGTCAAATAAAACGCCGATTTTCAATTCTTCGGCAAATAGTACGGCCAAATCGGCCCTGTTAATCCGTTCTTTTAATGCTACCTTTTTCCCCACAGCTGTGCCGGGCATGGCGCGGACGATTTTCTGTGCCAGTTTCCATTTTGAATCTGCTTTGCCCGCATAGTCACCGCGCATATTCACTACCTTACTGAAATAATCTTCAGCTTCATCAAATTCATAATTGTATAAATGTGCCACGCCAAACCAATAATTAGCTCCTTCATGATTATCGTCTCGTTTAAGGGCAGTTTCTAAATAGTCTTCAGCCCGTTTAAACCACCGCTTTTCCGAATCCCGCATGACAATCCAGACTTGGGCGCTTAAGGCAAGTGCTTCCGGATCTTTTTTCCCGCGGCTGGCACATCTGGATGCATAATTTTTTGCTTCTTTGTTGTTTCCCAGATGGGCATGGGCCAGTCCCAGTCCTCCATAGCCCACTGCAAATTTTTTATCCAGATCGACAGATCGTTGGAAGGATTTGATTGCCTGTTGAAAATCGCCATTCTCAATGGCACGCATACCTGCTTTATAGTGATATTCGGGCGTATCCACATCACTTTCTGGCTTGGTGGCACATGCCGCTAAAAACAATAATATTAGAATTGGGGTATTTTTAAGATATTTCTTTAACATAATGCAATCCTCGAAAAGTTTATTCACTAGGAATATACCGTGAATCATCCATAAATAAAAATAGCTGGAATTATGTTACTTGATCCAGATCACATCTTTCATTTTTATGTATTGTTTATCGTCGCCATATTGGATAATTTAACCTGTATTTGTGTACGAACTTAAGATGGATGAAAATGTATAAAACCTTTTTAAAGATATGGACCATCCTTTTTCTCACCGGATCTTGTCTTTTATGGGCTCAAGGTCAGACCGCAACCGGTGTTGGGTATGGTCTAACAAAAGATGCTGCCGTTGAACAGGCAAAGCGAGATGCTGTTGAGCAGGGGTTAGGGGCATATATGACCTCAAGCACCACGGTTACGGCCACTTCTATCGAAGATAATATTTATTCTAAAGCGCAGGGATTTGTGAAATCATTCAAGATTGTGAAAGAAACAAAAGGCCCTGACGGTAATTTTGAAATCACAATCGAAGCCCAAGTCACGGATATGATCGATCAGGTTATGGCGGATGAAGCTGCACTGCAGACATTGCTTAATGCCATGAACCGTCCGCGAATTATTTTTATGATTCGTGAAGAAAACCTTGTTGATAATACACCCACAGATTTTGCCGAAACCAAACTGCTTTCCATGTTTTATGATAAAGGGTTTGATGTGGTGGATCGCCAATTGGTCCAAGCATTAAGAGGCGAGCAGGATTACGAACAAGCCTTGGCCGGGAATGTATCGGCAGCGGCTAAAATTGCCGCCCAGCTTGGGGCCGAAGTGATTGTGATTGGGACTGCAAAAATATCATCAGGTGGAAAAGTGTATAATATGCACTCCGGACAGGCAGATATTAATGCAAAAATTATTAGGGCAGATACGGGTGAGATACTGGCGGTTGTTCCTCAGGCCAGAGGGAAAAAACCCCATATTTCGGCTTCCACAGCCGGTGTAAATGCAGCCAATCAAGCTGCTGGTGTATTGGGGACTAATATTATTTCTCAGCTTATTACCAAATGGAGTACCCAGCAGTCTAATTTCATTAAAGTGTATATTGTACTAAAAGGGGCGGACTTCATGTCTTATATGACGTTTGAATCTTTCCTGAAAGCCCAGACCGTATCCGGTATTCGGAATGCCTACGCTAAAAGTTTGAACGATGGTGTAGCCGAATATGAAGTGGAATTTGAAGGAAAATCCCAAGCATTGGCCATGGGGTTGGCCCAAACCAGTCCAGATGGATTAAATTTTAAAGTCACCGGATTAACCGGCAATCGAATCACAGCAGAAGTTGTACAATGATGAGGTATCCAATGAAAAGATTAATCGGATTAACAGCCATTTTATGCACCATGGCCTTTTCTCAAGGTGTGGTCACCCAGCTTGAAAAGGGGAGCATTAATTATTCGGATCAAACCATTTCCGCAATTGGGATTGGCTTTGTCCCTCAAAATGCAATCAATGCAGGACAGGCTCGCCGTATGGCCCTTCGCATTGCCAAGCAGGATGCCCTCCGACAGTTGATTGAAATTGTGAATGGGGTAACCCTTACCAGTGAAACGACCATGAGCGGTGCCATGGTGGATGATGTAATAAACACCAAGGTCCAAGGTTTCATTCGGGGGGCTCGCCAAACGGGGCAACCCAAATATTTAAGTGATACATCAGTAGAAGTAGAATACGCTGTACCAATGAGCGGTATATCGGATATTATTCTACCACCAGTCACGGTTCCGGCAGCTGCCCCAGGGACACCAGCTGCAGCAGCCACCACGCCAACCACGGGTGGAATTACCGGTGTAATCATTGATGCCCGCGGCTTGCAGGCCCGCCCGGCAATGGCACCAAGAATTTTAGATCAAAATGGGAATCCAGTTTATGGACCGGGAACATACAGCCGGGAATATGCAGTCACGAATGGCGTGGCAGGCTATTCTAAATCTTTAGAAGCGGCTCAGAAAGATGCCCGTGTTATGGGAAACCCGTTGGTTGTCAAAGGTGTGGCAACAGCTGGGACAAATCGGACAGATATTACCATCTCAAATGCGGATGTATCTAAAATAGATGCGGCCAATCGCAGTTACAATGTGCTGAAAGATTGTCGCGTGTTGATCTTGCTGGATTAAAATTAATTGAAAATAAAAGGATGCGGAATCTCATGAAATTCAAAATAATTTCATTCATATTGATAATTGGTACTTTGGCCATAGGACAGGATGCGCCAGTGGCCAAGGCTGATAGCAACGACCTTCAGGTGGGGGATATTGCCCCTTCCTGGGCTTTAATGTATGCCCCTGGTAAATTCGAATTTTTAAAGAACTGGACAGAAGAAGAAGGCAAACGCCTTAGAAAGTTCCAAAGCCAACCTGATAGGCATGGCGTGCTTCTAAGCTTTTTTGCCACTTGGTGTCAGCCATGCATGAAAGAGCTTCCAATTCTTGAAGAGGTTTATCAAGAATATAAGGATGAAAGAATCAAATTTTTCCTTATTGATATTACTGAAGCGACTCGTAATAATCCCGGGGAAGTATATGGCATGGCCTACAAAGACGTACCTAAAGCAGGTCCTTTTTTAAAGGAAAAAGGAGTAACTATGCAGATACTTTATGATACGCGGGGAACCGCCATGAAGCGGTACAATGCCCAGATTTTACCCCGACTTTTCATGATGGATGGGAATCGCAAGATTACACTCACCCGGAAAGGTTTTCATGAAGGGGAAGAAGAAAAATTTAAAACGGAATTATCGGAAGAAATTGAACGTCTTTTAGCAGAATTACCTGCCCCAAAAAACGGGACCAAATAAAATTGTGAGCCAGCCCACAGGATATATTAAATTGGGAAGGGTAATATTCAAACAAAAATGACTCAATTATGAATCGAAAAAAACAAATATTTATCTCTACGGCCTTAATGACATTTGCATGGATTTATGGTCAGGAAACAGTGTTGACGGAAGAAGTGTCTCAGGACCTGGCTCAAGGGAAAGAAACGGTGGCGATTCTGGACTTTGAAGGACGGGGCATTTCAGAAATGGAAGCGGCCACACTTACCGATCGTCTTATGAGTGAAATGGTAAACACAGATGCAGTTATTATGGTAGAGCGGAACCAAATGGAAGAAATTTTACAGGAGCAGGGGTTTCAGCAGTCTGGCTGTACCACCGCAGAGTGTGCCGCTGAGGTTGGTGCCCTTTTGGGTGTAGAAAATATGGTATCAGGTTCTTTTGGTAAATTGGGGAATACCTATACCATTGATTCAAAACTGTTTTCTGTAGAAACAGGAGCAACGATCCGCTCTGTATCCAAGACCTATAAAGGTGAAGTGGATGGCCTATTACCCGTTATTGAAGTAGTAGCCTGGGAACTGGTCGGTTTAACGCCCCCGGCTGATCTGCTTGCCAGAGCAGGCGGAACCCCAGAGCCTGTCGAACAGCCGAAAGAGCCCCGAAAACCCATGAGTAAAGGTGCAAAACGGACCCTATGGGCAGTCCTTTTGATTGGGGGAGGACTTGGGGGTGCTTACGCTGCAGGTGTATTTGATCCCAAACCTGTTCCCCTCCCTGAAGCACCCACCTTACCTGAAGGGTAAGCCATGTTTAATAAATTATTATTAAGCATTTTATTGATTTCTGTTGGACTGGGACAACCTGTTGTTAGCTTTGATGGATCTAATGATTATTTAAGTACCGATGACACAACCGGTACTGCTTTATACAGCGATTTTACCGTCTCTGGATGGGTATTCCCCAAAGCAGATGGAACACAACAAGTAATGAAAAATGGTACATTTGAAATTCAATACCAAGGATCCTACTATCGGTATTTTTCAATATACCCTGGTGGTTATAGCACAACATTTGGTAAAGCATCCATTAATGAGTGGCATCATATAGTAGTAACACGCAGTGGCGCCAATTTAAATATCTACGTTAATGGTGAGCTTCACACCACATCCACATCGTTTTCTTCAGGAAACTTTACAGATGGCACCAATATTGGTCGAGACCAAGATTATGGTGAATACTTCCGTGGGTTTATGGACGAATTTGCAATATGGAATACAGCTCTTGATTTGAATGCGGTAAAAAGTTTATACAATGGCGGTACGCCAAAATCAGCCAGTGCAGTTAATTCATCTAATTTGCGTTCATACTGGGCCATGGATGATGGGAGTGGCACATCGGCGACCAATGCAATTTCAAATAGTCCAGGTTTAGTTCTTAATGGTGCGAGCTGGTCCACTTTTACCATGTCGCCGAAACCGGAGCGAATTGCTGATATTAATAGCGGAAGTACCGGTTCATATCCGCGAAATTTTAATGAATATAATGGAAAAGTTTATTTTACCGCTAATGATGGGACCTATGGTGAAGAAATTTGGGTCTATGATCCATCGGACAGTACCACAACCCGGGTAACGGATATAGCATCAGGATCCAATTCAGGATTGACCTATAATTCAATCTTGGTCGAATATGATGGAAAATTATATTTTGAAGGTTATGAAAGCACTTATGGGGCTGAATTGTATTCATATGATGGTACAAATGTGACGCGGATTTCTGATATTTATTCGGGGACGAATTCATCATACGCAAAAATGATTACTGTGCTCAATGATACTTTATATTTTGTGGCTACTAATAATACATATGGTTACGAATGGTACTCATATGATGGTACAAACATTGTGCGTCGTACAGACATACGTAGTGGCGGATCTGACGGTGTTTATCCTTGGAGTGGTAATGCAAAAGTGTATAATAACAAAATCTATTTTGCTGGATATGACGATACGAAAGGTGTGGAATTCTTTTCTTATGATGAAACCAATGGGGCCCAACTTGTTAGTGATCTTTACAGTGGCACCACTGGTTCCTATCCAACTAACTTTATGGTTTTTGATAGTAAATTATATTTTAATGGGGGATATAGCACCTCTTCATCTTCAGCCCCGGATGTAGGGAATGATGCTGCAGGCAGCTCTGGTTCAAGCATGAGCCACAATACCAATTTGCTAAAATTTGACAACACAACGGTATCCGTTGTTGATATGGGATCTACCGCTCAGTATTTCACCCTTTTTGGTGAAAATGCGATTTATAAAAATAAAATGTATTTAAATGCATTTACCGAATCTAATGGGTATGAACTTTGGTCATACGATGAAACCAATGGTGGACAAATGGTGGCCGATTCCATTTATCCCGGCTCCAATAGTTCACATCCATATTATGGTCAGGTATTTAATGATAAACTATACTTTCGAGCTACGGATGGAAGCCAATCATGGGGTGGTAGTAATTATGAATTATGGTATTATGATAGCACCGGATTTGGTCGTGCAGGTGATATTTACCAAAGCACCAATGGTTCATATCCCCAAAATCTTTATGCCTCTAACGATGCCTTGTATTTCTCTGCTACAGATGGTAGCACAGGCTATGAACTATATGCCATTCGGCTTAGCGATCCAAAACCCACCATCGCCAGCGTCACCTCCACCACAAGTAACGGCACCTACAAGGTGGGCGATGAGATTAATATTACGGTGAATTTTTCGGAAACGGTATCCTGGGCATGGTCCGATACATTAGAAGTAATCCTAGAAACAGGAACAACAGATCGCACGATCCGGTATGGTGGCACCAGCCCACTTACCGGTGTTACCAGTGTTTCCGGTACTTACACGGTTGGATTTGGAGATGCGAGTTCGGATCTGACTGTGAAGTCTATTACGATGGATGGGTCCATTACAGATGCATCCAGTCAAGTTATGGATAATTTTACTGTGGGATCCAACTTGTCTGCATCTTCTAATTTGGTTATTGATGGTGTTCTACCCACAATTGCCAGTGTAAAGAGTACAAATGATAATGCCACCTATTCTGTTGGGGCCAATATCAATATTACGGTGAATTTTTCAGAAGCGGTGTCTTTATCCAGTGGCGGTTCCATGACGGTTACCCTAGAGACGGGGACTCCAGATCGTGAAGTATCGATTACTTCAATATCGAATTCAAATACGGCTTCCGGAACCTATACAGTTCAATCGGGTGATACCAGCAGCGACTTAGATGTATCTTCTATTGCCTTATCCAGTGGTGCCACATTATCCGATGGTGCTGGGAATGCCATGTCCGTATTTACAGTTCCATCTGATAGTAGTTTGGCTGATTTCAATAATATCGTATTAAATACAACTAAACCGGGTACACCCACAAATATTGCTGCCGAAAATCGGTATGGTGGCATTGGATTAAAATGGAACACAGAATCTAGTGCAGTGAAATATTATGTATATCGAAGCAGTGATAACAGCACATTTACAAAGTTATCAACAGAACCTACAGATACAGTATATACCGATGACTTAACGGCTGGCGATCGATATTACTACTACGTAACGGCAGTCAATTCTGCTAACACAGAAGGGGATTCATCTAGACATGTTTCTGGCTATGCGACGGAAATCTGGTGGGTGGATGATGTAAACGGAAGTGATTCCAATAGTGGGAAGGCTGAATCAGAAGCATTTAAAACCATAGAGCAGGCCCTTAAAACCAATTCGGATTTGGCTTCTGGGGATACGATTTATGTAAACCCCAGTATCACCAGTACCAATTCAACCAAACATACAGGCTATTATGATTTTGGCAATATTTCTTCCGGAATAAACCTAAATCATAATAAGGATTTTGTCTTAAAAAGTACAGCTGGGGCTGATAGTACCATTTTTAATGCCGAGGGGAAAAACCGTCATTTTTATTTTGATGATGGCCAAACGGAAAACACTAAAATCATAGGTATCACCTTTTTCAATGGTAAAGAAGACGGAAATTGGCCTGGCGGTGGTGCTTTGGTGATTGATGGAAGCAACACAAAAATAGCATTTGAAAACTGTGTATTTGACAGCAATCGTGTGATAGATGACTACGCGGGCGGTGCCATTGTCATTCGGAATCAGGCGACACCTTCATTTACCGCCTGTACATTTAAAAACAATTATGTAACCGATGATAATAGCAGTAGCTATGGTGGTGCAATTAGAATTGAAAGCCCAAACTCTTTGACTGATTTACAAAATACCATCAATTTTAAACAAACTAAATTTATCAGCAACTATGTTAAAGTAAAATATTCTGCCTATGGCGGCGCAGTTTACTCCAACAGGAACACCTTATTTGAAAACTGTTTATTTGTTAATAATGGTGCCATTTCAGGTTATGGGTCCACAAATACCAATGACTGGAATGAATCTAAGGGCGGCGCAATTGGCAGTAATGGTGGTTATGACAACACCGGTGTTATTACCGTGATTTCAAGCAGCACATTTGACCGCAATTATGTAGATGTGCAAACGAACAATGGCAATCCGAGGGGTGCGGCCATTTATTATAATTCGTGGAGCAATACACAAACAAGTAAAGTGTATGTTTATAATTCAATCATAACGGGATCATATCGCTTAAGAAATAATGCTGATTATACAGAGTCAGAGGATAATAAAATTTTCTCAACCGATAACAGCAGTAATCGGTCCAATATCAATTATTCTGCCATTGAAGGGAGCGCGGATCAATCTTGGGCGGATGATAAAGTTTATGATATTAATCCCGTGTATAGCGATACGGCAAATATGGATTATTCCCTTAGCATAAAAAGTCCATTATTGGGACAAGGAACTACTTCATACGAGGGTTACAATGCACCAACAATTGACCTATCTGGGGATGCGCGCCCCTCTCCATCTGGGTCCAACCCAGACATGGGTGCCTATGAAAGTACACTGAGCAGTTCAACATCGCCATTGCCCGTAGCCAATTTGACCGGGACATCCAAGACCAACAGTGTATATCTGTCTTGGTCAGCCGTAAAAGCCTCCGTAGGTAGCACATCTGATGCAGCCAATATTCGGTATCAAGTTTATCAAGGGGATTCCCAAGTGGGAACTTCTGTATCTACAAACTTTACGGTAACTGCGTTAACCAATGGCACCGCCTATACGTTTAGTGTGTCGGCCCAAGATACCAGCAGTGGTGAACTCGGCGCCAACTCAAAAGCAATATCCGTTACACCAAAATATCGCGGCCCCAAATGGTATGTGGCCACAACGAATGGTAGTGCGCTCGGAGATACGAGTACCAATGCAGATTTGGGTGGTTTTGACAATCCAATCAACCATTTAACCTCAGCCATGGAAATTGCCGCATCTGGTGATACCATTGTAATGATGAGCGGTACCCATAGTGGTTCTAATAATAGAGGCATTAGTTTCAATTCCAATAAGCCTCTAGTGATTATGGGTGACCCCAACTATACTGCGGACAATATCATCATGGATGCGGGGGGAAGAGATCGCCACTTTACATTTGAGAATGGAGAAGATTCAACGTATCAAATTATTGGATTAACGCTCTACAATGGCAAAGGAACCGATGACGGCGGAGGATCAGTTTCAGTAAGTAATAGTGCAAGTCCTGTATTTAAAAGAGTTATTTTTAAGGAGAATATCAACGCTTCAGACAATTGGGAAGGGGGCGGCGCTATTCGCATTCAAGGATATTCAACGCCTTCATTCTATTATTGTACTTTTGACGGGAATGTGACCGATCGAACCAGCAGTGAAAATAACAATGAGGCATCTGGTGGTGCTGTTTTTATTGCTTACAGTTCAAATAGTGCAAATAGCCGGATTTTGTTTGACGGATGTGTTTTCAAAAATAATATGGCTAAAAGTGATTGGAGCGCTAGTGGTGGCGCGCTGATGGTTCGTGAATCTCAAGTTGATGTGATAAACTGTTTATTTTATGGAAATACAGCTTATTCATCGGTTGATGGGACCAATAATTACCATTCGATCGGCGGTGCAATGAATATTCTATCTCCGGGTTATTATAGTAATTCCCAAAATTCATGGGTGGGTGGTAATATAAAAATTATCAATTCTACCATCGTAAATAATCGCGTAAAAACGGGTTCCAGCAATTCAAGCAATGCCAATGTGGGCGGTGTATATTTTGATAGTTGGGGACGAAGTGAAAAAGCATGGTTTTTTAATAATATTGTTTGGGGCAACCAGGATGGAAGCGGTGGCCTTAATTACCAGATACACTTAAGCAATGAAACTGGTTGGGTTGGACCCTATTTCAATTACAATGTGGTACAGAATAGCAGTGATATTTCTTCTTTACAAGATGATAATTCATTCGAGACAGACCCGGCCTTTTCTGACTCAACTAATGGAGACTACAGTCTCTCAAACGCTAGCCAGCTCATTGGTGCAGGTGGTTCTAGCTACGAAGGTGAAAGCGCACCTACGACAGATATTTTAGGCTTAAGCAGACCAAATCCTTCCGGGTCAAGCCCCGATATTGGGGCTTATGAAAATAGCCTTTCTACAACACCATATCCGGCACCGGTCAAAAATCTGACCGCTGTTGGGGGTAGCCAATCGGTCACCTTATCCTGGGATGCGGTGGCAGGAGCAGACTCTGTCTACAAAGTATATCAGCATACGAGCGCCTTTAGTGTGGATGCAACTTATTTTAAAGACACCACTTCTTCAACTACCTATACAATCACGGGCTTAGATAATGCCACACGATATTATTTCAGAGTATCTGCGGTGAATACAAAGGGTTATGAAGGTACAGCCTCAGCCTCTGTAGATATTACACCCACATACAGTGGACCAGTTTGGTGGGTCGGTACTTCCGGTAGCGATAACAATGAAGGTAGTAGCGGCAGTCCATTTGCATCTATATCTCATGCCATGGATCATGTTTCGGCTGGGGATACAGTCATGATTAAGCCGGGTACCTATTCTGGCTCAGGTAACCGTGAAATTGAAATATCTAGCAATAATTCTAAAGCGGACTTCAGTAAATATAAAAACCTGGTCATTACATCGGAAAAAGGTGCAGACAGCACCATTATTGATGCCAATAATCAAGGCAGGCATTTTACCATTGTTGGGAATCAACAAAATACCATTGATTCTACACTTCAGTTTATTGGTTTAACATTTACTGGTGGTTTATCAAATGAAGATGGTGGCTCCTTCTATATCGAGGCTAATACTTTTTGGAACAATAGTGTTCAAACCAATGTGGCGTCACAGATGCAGCCCAAATTTAAAAACTGCGTGTTTAAGGATAATGAAGCATTTAAAAATACTGATGGAGCAGCGGGTGGCGCTCTTCGTTTTAACAGTGCCGCGGCTATATTTGAAAACTGCGTGTTTGAAAGTAATTATTCAAATTCACGTGGTGGCGCCATTTCCTTTTCTGGCGACAATCAGGCTAGAATAGATACTACGTGGTTCAGAAATTCTACATTCAAAAATAACGGTGTTAATGATTCCGGCCAGACTCAAAACGAACCGAAGAATTCTAATGGTGGTGCGATTTCACTTGATTTTGGTATGAGCTTAATCATTTTGAATTCCACATTTAGTAATAATGGGGTGGTAAAAAATAATAATAGTAGTCATGCTAGAGGAGGCGCTTTATCAATAGATGAGGACTGGTCTTTAAGAGTTGCTCCACTTGTATGGGTTTATAATTCCCGCTTTACTAAAAATAATGTAACTCATAATGTTAATAATGGTGGTGGTCGTGCCCTTGGTGGCGCCATTTCTGCTGGTGCGCCAATTGTTATTGCCAATACCGTTATAGATAGCAATTCTGTTAATGGCATTAATTGCAATAATGGATGTCCTGGCGGCGGCGGGGTTTATATTCGAGTTCAAAGTCAATGGGACAATAATGGTAACGAGACTAACGGTTCCAATTATTTGATTAATAATACAATTGTTAATAATTATGGATCCGCTTCCAGCAACAATACCGTAGAGAGCGGCGGTATATTTCTTGATCATGTAACGGAACAGATGGGAACTTGGTTTAATAACATTATATGGGGTAATCGCACCAATAACGATTCTGGGGATCGACATAACTTGAACTATATAAATAATGAAGAGTTTAAGATTTCTGTTGATTATAACAACGTAGAAGGCATTGAACAATACAGCTTTATCACGGGTGAAAATTCTTATGATTTGGACCCTGTATTCTATAGCAATACCAACTACCAGCTATCCACGGGTAGCCCCTTAATTGGTGCAGGTACAACTTCATTTGATGGTATAAATGCACCGACTGAAGATATACTGGGTAATGATAGGCCCAACCCCTCTGGTTCAAGCCCAGATTTGGGTGCCTATGAGAATGCATTGGCTGAATCGCCCTACCCTAAACAAGTGCAAAACCTCATTGCCAAAGCGGGTAGCAAAGAAGTATCATTGAGCTGGGATGCCAATACGGAAACGGATATTGCTAAATACTTGGTATATAAATCAGAAATAAAAGGATTCACACCAACCTCAACAGATAGTGTAGATGAAACGACCTCTACATCCTATACCGTTACCGGGCTCGAGAATGGTGTGAAATACTTTTTCAGAGTAGCTGCTGTAGATAATGACGGTTACCGCGGGACCTTTTCTAATGATGCAAACGCGATTCCCAGATACATGGGACCAAACTGGTATGTGGCTGTAAATGGAAGCAATGAGAATGATGGAGATGAAGCCAACCCACTCAGCGATTTAAGAACAGCCATCGATTCTGCTCAGGCTGGCCATACGGTGATCCTCCTAGCAGGAACACATGATGGACCTGACAATAGGGAGCTTAAATTAAATACAGGTAAACAGATTCGAATTGTAGGTGATCCCAATGCCAATGTGGAAGATGTCATTCTTGATGCTGAATATAACGGCAGACATTTTGATATTATGGGTAATTACGACAGTACGCTTGTTTTCAAAAACATTACATTTAAGCGAGGCAGTGGTCGTTCAGATGGCGGTAGCTGGCGTCTGGCTGGATCCATTTGGATTGAAGGTGGCTCATTTTGGGACGATCAAACGCAGCAGCAAATTGAAGGGTATCCTGAGCCCGAATTTGTGAATTGTGTTTGGGATGACAATCATGTTGGTGGTTTTAATGAAGTAGGTGCTGGTGGTGCCATTGCGATTCGGGATGCATCGCCTACTTTTGTAGGTTGCACATTTATGAATAATGGCGCAGGTGGTAGAGGTGGCGCAGTTTATACCCAGACATTTAATGCAGAGCATGCATCCAGTCCCCAGTTTAGATATACTTTGTTTAAGAACAACTACGCAGAAAACCAGGATGATGTTGGGTGGGGTGGCGCTGTGACGATGGAGGGCCCGGGGCTTCCAAAATTTATAGGTTGCAGGTTTGAAGGGAATATAGCACGAAGTGAAAATAATAGTGGTAGAGGCGGCGCAGTTCAAATTGAATATTGGCAGCCTGATTATGGTACCAATGTTTTGTTTTCACGATGTGTTTTTGTTGATAATGTAGCTGAAGGTAATAATGGCGATGCTTATGGTGGCGCAATCTATACCTCAGCCCCGTTTGAGATGGTCAATTCCATTGTGGTTAAAAACAGGGCTCGGGGTAATTGGGGTTCTGGTGGCGGTTTGTCCATTCAAATCAAGGAGCAAAATGGAACTCAAGGCCATTCACTTTTGATAAATAATACTATTGTTGATAATGAGGTGACCGACAATACAGGCAATTATGCCTATAGTGGTGGCGGGATTTCGGCAATGAATTCTTCAACTCAAGGCGGTTTATGGTTTAATAATATCATTTTTGGTAATAATTCAGAGCATGAAAATTCAATCATGGTAGACGGCAGTGCTAATATTGATATGGCCTACCTGAATGTGGACGATGAAGAAGGTAAATCATGGTTTGATGATGCAACAATGATTACGGATAAACCCAAATTTAGAAATCCAACCGCTGGAGATTATCGACTTAGCTTTACCAGCCAATTGATTGATGCAGGTGCTGCTTCTTATGGCGGTGAAAATGCACCAAGGGTGGATTATCGTAATTATTACCGCATAGGATTGCCTGATATTGGTGCTCTAGAAGCAGGAGCTAGCAAATACATTTTGGCCATGGAAGACGATATCACCGAAGATAAGGATACCACTTTTGTTAGCCTAAGCCAGGAAGTGAAGTTTACTATCACGACAGGAGACATCGATGGTAATATTGTTACAAACAGTAATGAACCGGTAAAATGGGATATCTTCCCGAATCAAAAGTATGCCCGTGTGAGCACCACTGCAGATTCTACAACCAGTGGTGGTTCAGCTACAGCAACCGTAACCGTGACCAGCCAAACAAAAGGAAAAGGATTCCGATTTCGAGTCATTGCTGAAGTTGGCGAAGCGTATATCCGCTCCGATATGTACGTCATTGAAGAAATGGTCACTGGTGCGCCACCACCTGTCACCGATTTAACAATTTCACCCAGCGATTGGACGAATCAGCCCAACTTTACCCTAAATTGGAATTCTCCTACTTGGGAAGCACAAAGGGAACTGATTGGTGCTGTTGTTGAAATCACGGATGGTGTGAACAAATATAATGAATATTTGAGCTTCCCATCCGGGGATACATTAACCAATTATTCCTTTACAGCACCAGAAGCAGGCCAATACACGACATATCTATGGTTAGTAGATGAACTTGGAAATGAAAATCCGGATAGTGCCAAATCTGTCACAGCTAAATATGATAATATTGCCCCAGAGGAATTCTGGCTCCATTACCCCAGTCCAGATGTTTGGGAAAGTGACAAACCCAGGTTCCATTGGTCAGACGGTGGAGACTACCCGTCAGGTATCGAGGAATTCCATATTTTCATTAATAAAAATCATTATGCAAAATTTAGTCCGAATGATGCGAATTATAATCAAAGCAATGAAGAGTTTTATATTGATGCACCCACATCCATCCCTGACGGTAACCACAGCTGGCATATGGAAGCATCGGATTTTGCCGGTAATATTAGATGGTCCAGCGACACAGTCCATTTTGGTGTAGATATCACTCCACCAAATATTGTCCATAATTCACCCTTAACTGTTGTGGATGAAGGTTCGACTACACCGGCCATTGATATTAATGTATCCGATGGTGCTTCCGGTGTGAAAGAAACATTTCTCTATTATCGCCGGTCTGGCGGTGGGGGGGGCGGATTTGTGTCGGTAGATATGAGTTCCGGCTCTTACAGCATCCCAGGTGGTGACGTGAAATCGGATGGATTAGAATACTACATTGAATCAGAAGATAATGTAGGTAATACACGTTATTGGCCTGCAGAAGGTGAATTCCATTCGGTGAAAGTCAGGACGGAGAGTTCCGTTTCTACAGCTGCCCGTTGGCCTAGCGGCGTTCCCGGCGGCACAGACTCTACCAATTATGTATTTTTCTCCATTCCATTTGATGTGGGCAATGCCAAGAGCGCCATTACGTCTGTCTTGGATCCAGAAAATAAAGGTCCCGATGAATTTAACTATCGCCTTTATGGCTATAGCAATGGATGGCAGGAAAACCCATCCTCGGTGACCATGGGGAATGGGTACTTCCTCATCTACGATCCGGCTAAATATTCGGACAATCCACAGATGCATTTTGACTTTGGCCAGGGTACATCCACACCCACAGAGCCACCTTATGGGTTTGGCGTAACGACTGGACAATGGAAATTCTTCGGTTCCCCTTACAATTTCAATGTCTCCCTAGACAATGTTTATACTGAGGATGGCACTAATATTCGAGATGCGGGTTCTATTTATACTTGGAATAGTTCTTGGTCCAGCGCCGGTTCCTCTCTCCAGCCATGGAAAGGGTATATCTTTAAATCCGGTGGTGCCACGAAACTAAATATTGACGTAAGAGGATCCACATTCGGCAAAATGGCCAAGGCCATGAATCCCGATGATTATCCCATGGATGCAAACGAATGGATCGTGGATATAATTGCTGTCACAGGCAATGCAAGGGATGAGCTTAATAGCGTAGGTGTCAGATCATTCGCTTCTGATGGTTATGACCCATTGGATGAGTTTGAACCCCCCGGTGTTCCTGGTGATGTGGTCCTCCGAATTGACAATAGAAACCGGCAAGAAACGCCGGACCTCTATGCCAAGGATATCCGCAAGCCCAATGAAGAAGGCCACTTTTGGGATATCCAGGTATTTGCACCGACGAATGGTCAACGGACATACATCACATTCGAAGGGTTAGGATATGTGCCTGAAGAATATGATGTATTCCTCATCAATAAGACCACAAAACAAGCCAAAAACTTGGAATGGGATGCCCAGTACCGCTTTGCCAATACGGGTTCTGAAAGCTACTTAAAACAGGAACTACGACTTGTGGTGGGTACGAAGAAATTTGTTGAGGATAATAATGCAGGCGTGAGTCTCTACCCTGATGCCTTTACACTATCACAAAACTATCCAAATCCATTTAATCCTCAGACATCCATTATGATCAGCCTGGAAGAGGATGCCAATGTAGATCTGGTCATCTATAACTTATTGGGGAAGAGATCACCCGATTGGCCCATAATGAACACCGTCCTGCCGGTTATTACAACTTCATCTGGAATGGTCGAAATGCCATTGGCGATAAGGTTGCAACCGGGGTGTATTTTTATCATGCCATGATCCGCAATGATCAAGGAAAAGTGGTCTTGAATAAAACCAGAAAAATGATCTTTTTAAAATAATCGATTCTCTAATCCTCAGAATAAAAGGGGCTGGAAACAGCCCCTTTTTATTTGTATGAACCCTGTTGCCTATATCACAGATTTTAGGGTACTTTTTCTGTAAGTTATTCAGTGAACAGGAGTTTTTCATGAATAGGATACGCATTATATTTTTATTTGTTTTTACTTCGGTGGTTTTTGCCCAGGTAAATGATGGATCTCAGGCCAAACCCACGGCAGCCGTATTAGACTTTGTTGGTTCCGGAATTACAACACAAGAAGCCCAAGTGCTCACCCAGCGATTGGGGTCAGAACTGGTTCAAACTGATGCCCTCATTATGGTTGAAAGAAATCAGATGAATGAAATCATGGAAGAACAGGGTTTTCAGCAGGCCGGTTGTACCTCCGCTGAATGTGCTGCAGAAATAGGAGCACTTCTAGGTGTTCAAAAGATGATATCTGGTTCTTTCGGTAAGATAGGAAATTCTTATACCATTGAAGCCCGCATGTTTTCTGTTGAATCTGGTGAAACAGAAAAAACGGTGAGCAAAACCTATAAGGGTGAGGTTGACGGATTATTACCACAAATTCAAATTGTCGCTTGGGAACTGATGGGCTTAACGCCTCCAGCTGACCTTTTGGCCCTGACTGGAGTTGAAGTTAAGGAAGAGGCTGCAGAAGAAAAACCGAAGAAAAAAGGCGGCAGCAAGTGGCTCCGCAACACATTTATTTTATTAGTCCTAGCCGGTGGCGGTGCCTACCTTGCAATGCAGGGTGGAGACGCGGATCTCCCTGAACCTCCTGCGCCTCCCACAACAGGAGGTGGATCATGAAACGTATTATAATTGCTATCGCTCTGCTTTCATTCGGTTTTTCACAGCAAACATACGATAGTGAAATACAACCCATTTGGGACAACTCCTGTACGTCATCCTGCCATAATTCAGGGAATAATAGCGGTGGGTTGAATCTCATGTCAGCAAATAGTTATTCTGAATTGGTCAATGTGGCTTCTCAGGGTTGGCCAAGCGTTATGCGGGTAAAGCCGGGAGACAATCAAAATTCAGTACTATTTCAAAAAATAGTAGGAAATACTTCCTTTGGTGATCGAATGCCAAAAGGGGGTACTCTTGGTCAGGCAGATGAGGATAAAATAAAAAAATGGATTGATGAAGGTGCTCCTCAGGATTGGAGTGGAGGTACAGCAGGTGTTGGTTCCTATGATTTTGAAGTTGGAGATAGAGTAGAAGTTTCGGTTTCTGAAATAAATGGTTCTTCAAATTTCAGTGTGGAATTTTTTGTTTTATTTCATATAGAGCCAACTGAAGATCAGCTCATCATTGAAAGAGAAAGTAGCGATGGTACTTACCATGATTTTTTTCTTGAATACAATAAATCACCTGATGAGTTTGAATTATCAATCGATCAAGTAGGAACACTTACTTACCCAGTGTCTAACTTATTGAGCGGTGGACTGAATGGTTGGCATCACATCTATTTTGAATACAATAATCAAGATTTGAATTTCTTTTGGAATGGAAACAATGTGGCTTCTGTGCAAAACATTCCGAATTTATCTTTTCCAACATCAAGTAAACCTATCAAGTTCGAAAATTTTAAAGGTTCAATTGATGGTTTGCGGTTTCGGAAAACATCCGGCTTTGAAGGCATTCCTGGAGGGATTTGGGACCAGACCAACATGGGGAATGATGCTATTTTGGTGTGGAATTGTAATGAGATTTTAGTTGATGCAAACATAAACCCGGATGATAGCAATCAATACCTTAAAGATGAATCTGGCAAAAACAACCATGGTCTTATTCAAGGAAACGGTCAGCTGGATTATGATGTGTTTGGCGGTGGCGGCGGCGGTGGTACTCAAGGGATTGAAGTGAGTTACAAAAGTAACAACGCATTTAATGGCGATGTTCATATTGGATATATTCCTCAAGGGAATGATCCAAATTACTGGTCAAGCGCCACCCATAAATGGGATTTGGGTAATCACGTTTTCCCTGGTGATTATTGGACTAAAATTTGGCATGATGGGATTCCGGATGGAGAGGCCCATTTGATTGTATTTGTAGATACAAATAACGATGATCAGTGGAATGATGCCACAGAGTACGGAGCCATATCCCAAGTATTTCAGGTGACCAATAAACAGGGTAATGCAGGTACCCTAACCTTAATGAAAGGCGGCGGAGGAGGTGGCCCCGGCAAGCCAAACACCATTGAGATTGTGGTTCGGCTGAACCAGAATATCGGTGTAGGGGATGTCCATGTAGGCGTCTGGTTGCCAGGCAATAATGCAAACCCGGATATCGTTGGTAATATGGATGTGGAAAATTCACCGTCACCAATTGAAGGATGGGGTTTTGAATTTAATGATAGCCGTATCCTACCCAGTGATGGACCCTATAAAATCGAAGCATTTTTTGATCAAAATAATAATGATATGCCTGATGCTAATGAACTGCTTGTTCTATTTCAAGATATATATACGGATGACCAAGGATATGCCTTCGTTGATATGACCCTGGGAGATGGCGGGAATCAGCAGCAGATTCTCAATGTGTCTCTTTCGGTTGATGGCGTTGGCGATGGTGTCAATGGTCAAGTCATTATCGATTTACTCAGAAACAGTGATGAACATATTATTCAAGGGTTTCAATTTGGAGAAACCACGCCTATTACAAATATGAATAAAAGTTTCAACGTAACATCGCAAGTTAATCAAAATGAATCAGTCTTTTTAAGGGGTTGGTATATGACTGGCGGCAATGAGACAACTTTACTTGCTGAAGGAGAATCAAACGTTTTCAATTGGCCTCCAACTGGGGATATTAGCCTGGTCCTTGAAAAAGGAACCTATACAGGACCATTCAAAACGAATATAACCGTCCATGGGACCGATGAGAGCGGGACCCTTTCGTTTAGGATATTACCCCAAGGGTCTTCAATAAATGATTATATGCCTGATTTTATTGGCGCCGAATATAGCTATGACCACCCGCAAGTGTTTTCAACACCGCCCAGCGATGAGGAAATAGAAATTAATGATTTTCTCATAGATGTAGATTACGGCATGTATCCCTTAGTGGCATGGTATAATGTGGGCTCAGATGATGCTTTTGACCCTGCCCAAGATCCGTTTGCTGCTGGTCAGATCAATATTGTCAAAGATCAGGACCCTAATATTTCTTTTACCAACTTGAGTATTTTACCGGGGCCAGAGATTGTCTCAAATAATTTAATTGGATTAACTCCAAATGAAGGCGAAGACTTGTCTTTTTCGATAAATGTTAATCCGCATCCAAGCATGTTGGCCGGTACAGTATCTCAGGTGTCAATGATTTATTTTACGGGACATGGTAATTTCCGATTCACCGATTGTTCCAATTCAACAGGAGATACATATGACTGTTTAGTCCCCGGTTCAGATATGACCAATTCAGGCTTGGTGATCGGTATTGATGCTTTCGATGAATATGGTGCAGAATCCTCTGCTGGACCTTATGATGTAGCTGTACAATTTGATTCAATATATATTTCTTCTGTTCCTGCAGAACGCTATATAATGATCTCTGTTCCTGCAAATTTATCAAACCCTTCTCTGACGAATGTATTGGGAGATGAATTGGGAGAAGCGGATGCGA
Source organism: Fidelibacterota bacterium TCS55 (assembly GCA_001577025.1). Taxonomy (GTDB): domain Bacteria; phylum Fidelibacterota; class Marinisomatia; order Marinisomatales; family TCS55; genus TCS55. The sequence continues at coordinate 35,148 of LSCF01000003.1, forward strand.
CAAAATGGAGATCATTTAAATGGGTAAATGGTGCTTATCAAGAAAATGCAGGTAGTTTAACACCCGGCTCTGCTGTTTGGCTTATTTCCAAAGAAAACGTCAATGCCATCCAGGCCGGCAGTGGCTATTCCACTGCTTTATCGATGGGAAAAACCATTTCGCTTTCAACCGGCTGGAACCAAATTGGTAATCCATACAATTTCCCCATCAATATAGATGATCAAAATATGGTACAATTTTCATCAGAAGTTGAAAAAGTCTTATATCAATATTCAGGAGGTGAGAATTATTCTCAAACCACCAATTTAGACCCTGGCACAGGCTATTGGGTATATTCCAATGGTAGCGGCAGCATTAACATTTCTCCAATAAATAATGCTGATCCTCATGCACAGCCTTCTTCGCCGAATTTGGTAAGCAAGAGTCAGGAAGGCTGGGAAGCCACTCTAGAAGTTGCTGCAGGGAATCAAAAAGATAAAGCAACCATATTCGGTATGCATCCTGAGTCATCAGATGGTTATGACAAAAAGGATTTCCATGAACCTCCGGTTATTGGAGAATATATATCAGCTTATTTCAATCATTCTGAAATAGGGAACTTGAATAATGATATGAGAAGTGAAAGTCAAGATGTGGCACGCTGGCCCCTGTCGGTCATTACTAATCAAAAAGGAACGGTGAAAATGACCATTCCTGATATTGAAAGAATTCCAAATTATTTTGAAGTGATGCTCTATGACCCCATTTCAAAAGTCGTCTATGATATGCGTCAAGATAATCTGGTAAGAATCTCTTCTCAGGGTTCTGAAAATCCATATCCTCTAGAATTGATATTGGGTCCATTTGATGAAGTGGAGGAACAATTGGATATGATGGATATAATTCCCAGCACATTTCAACTGGCTCAGAATATACCCAATCCATTCAATCCTGTAACCAGCATTCGCGTATCTCTTACTGAACAAGCTGTTATGACCCTGAAAGTCTATAATATTTTGGGAATCGAAATGAATGCACTGGCTGTGAACCAGTTATTTAGTAAAGGTAATCATCGTTTCCTCTGGGAAGGGAAAGACGATAATGGTCGACAATTACCTTCCGGAATATATTTATATCGCCTTACGGTGAGTTCCGAAAATGGTCTTCCCGTTTATCAAGATACCAAGAAGATGATATTAATGAAATGATGAAACGGATTTTATTTATTCTTTTCTGCTTCGGCACTTTTGCTTTTGGGCAAAAGGAATTTGGAAAAATCACACTACCCTTAGGGCGCGTCCAGGTACAGCAGGGGGGTACAGGTGCTTTCAAAAAAGCCATGCCCCGTATGCCCATCAAAGAAAAGGATGTGGTGAAAACATTGGCCAAATCCCGCTGTGAAATTACATTGGTAGGCGGGGGCAAACTCCGCATCGGTGAAAATTCTGAATTGGAAATCACTGAAGCAAACGTAAAACCCATGGAGAAGAACTTTGGCGCCACATTGAAAAAAGGCGATGTTTGGGTGGCGGCCAAAGCAGCATTTGGTGAAAAGAAAAATGTGGCGGTGAGAACCCCAACAGCCGTTGCTGCTATTCGGGGGACCAAATACCGTGCTAAAGCAGGTGACGATGAAAGTTCTGTATTGGTCTACGACGGTAAAGTAGATGTAAATGCAGCAAAGAATGTTGTGGAAGCAAGAAAAGATCAAATGAGGCAAGGATTTCAACCGCCCGGAGGTGCCCCAAAATTCAAACTGGGCCCTGTTACGGAGGTTCAGGCCCCAACCCAGGTAGCTGGCCCTTATGAAGTATCCCTGGAAGATTGGGTTAGTTTGGTAGAAGGAATGCAAATTAATGTGCGCAAAGATGGCAAATACTCCATGTTCAAGTTTGACCAGGATACGGATGCAGGACTTGATTTTGTCAAATGGAATAAGGAGCAGGATGCCAAGGACGAAAACTAATTTTTCTTTAAATTATACTTAAATGTCTGATCTGTTAAAACGACTGGGCATGGGTGGTGCCATCGGCCTTGCTATGGCACTTTTCATTGGATGGGGAACCTACGAAATCCCTTTTTTAAAATCCCTTTTAGATGGTTATGAATTCCTCTCCTACGACGGACGGATGCGTGCCCGTACCGCTGGCGTAGAGCAGATGTCCATCGATGATGTAGTGATTATTGATATTGACAATACATCGGTTGCGCCGCCGGAAGAAGGCGGATTAGGCCATTATTTCGACTGGCCCCAAGCCTACCACGGTCGCCTCATCAATACGGTCACTTCCGGTAATCCTGATGCCCTTCTATTTGATATTATTTTTGATAAAGAGAATACATTTAATTATGATTTGGTGAATGCGCTCACCGATGAAAATGCGCCCCAAAACGAAGCCCTGTCAGATGTGACGGGCCAATTTCTCGTCAGTAATGATCCGTCTATGTTTTTAGAAGCCACCTATAATTCTCAAAAGGCTTACCATGCTTTGGTTTTTGAAGAAGAGGATACACTCAATTTTTTGTATAAGATGGATGTAGAACCGGAAGGCTATTTTTATGACAATCATATCATTCATGGTGTATCTGAAGAAGCCAAAACCAAACTGCCCCAAGCGGATCGATTAGGGAATACCTATGTAGACCTGCTTTCTGCTTCGGTAGGAGCCGGTTCAGCCAATTTTCCTCAGGATGAGGACGGCATCATCCGCCGCGCACCCACCGCCATTTATTTTGAAGGTGCAGATCATGTCTATCCCAGTTTGGTCATGTCGGCGGCCATCGATATCCTTGGCATCAAAAAGGATGGAGGATTCGACTATGACTTTGAAAACAATGTGTTGCGGTTGCGAGACACTACGGATACGGTCGTTCGTGAAATTCCCATCGATGATCATGGGCGGATGTATGTGAATTATTACGGACCATTCCAGACTTTTTACTACCTACCATACATGTATTGCTTCGATCCTGAAATGTTGCCTCCGGAATATTGGGAAGGTAAAGTGGCATTGGTAGGGGCATCCCTCCCAGGGCTTATGGATCTTCGAAATACACCGGTCCAGGAAACTTTTGCCGGGGTGGAGATCCATGCTAACGTTATGAACAGCCTGCTTCAAGGTGAATTTGTTCAACCCAAGCATAGATCCGAAACATTTGTCATCATTATAGTTATATCCGTTTTGTTGGGTGTATTGGTAAGCCTCCCTGAAAAACCACTTTACACATTACCCGTTCCACTGGTGGGGATTGTGGCATGGATTCTTTTCACCTACTCTCAATTCTTTTCTTCGCTGGTCATGTGGGAAGTGGTCCGGCCGGCTCTCTCTATGATTACCACATATGGCGGCATTTTTCTCTATAACTTCCTCATTGTAGAAAAAGATAAACGATTTTTGAAGGATACATTCGGTACCTATATCTCTCCTGAACTGATTGATCAAATGTTCGATGCAAAAGAAGAGCCCCAACTTGGCGGTAATGAGGGCTATCACACTGCTTTCTTTACAGATATTCAAAGTTTTTCAGGATTTTCTGAAAAATTATCGGCGGGAGATTTAGTCGAGTTGTTGAACGATTATCTCACAGAAATGACCGATATATTATTAGAAAATAAAGGCACATTAGATAAATATATCGGTGATGCCATTGTGGCTTTTTACGGTGCGCCCGCACCGGTGGATGACCATGAATATTGGGCCTGTCTCACAGCCGTAAAAATGCAGGAGCGATTGGCAGAACTGAGAGCCAAATGGCAGGCCGAGGGTGATCGGTGGCCCGAGATTGTCCACCATATGCAAAACAGGATTGGTATCAATACGGGTAAAATGGTGACGGGAAACATGGGGTCATCTATGCGAATGAATTATACCATGATGGGGGATACAGTGAACTTGGCAGCCCGATTGGAAGCATCGGCCAAACAGTATGGCGTTTATATTCAAGTAGCGGAAGAATCTTACCAGGCTTGTAAAGACAAATTCATCTGGCGGGATCTGGATTATGTCATTGTCATGGGTAAAACAGAGCCGGCCCAGGTATTTGAATTGATTTCTGAAGCAGGCAATATGCCTCCAGGATATGATAAACTTTTACCAGCTTACGACGAAGCACTGAAACTTTACCGCGGACAAGAATGGGAAAAAGCTATTGATGCATTCAAAGCATCTGATGAACTGGAAGATATGTTTGGCGGTAGAAAAACCAACCCAAGCAGAATCTATATTCCCCGCTGCGAACATTATCGCGACAACCCTCCCGGCGATGACTGGGATGGATCTTGGGCCCTTACGAAGAAATAGAAAATATCTAACCAAATGAATTTGCCATTTTATTCCGCAGCGGACGTACGATCTGCTGTATCCATGTCTGAGGCCATTGAAGCCATGAAGACTGCTTTTGTAGCTTTAAGTGATGGGTCTGCCATTGTTCCCAATCGGATTAATCTCCCCATTGAAGACCAAAATGCGCTCCACCTATCCATGCCTGCTTATATCAAAGGGGGCAAGTATAATACCATCAAATTGGTGAATATCCATTTTGATAACCCCGGAAAAGGATTGCCACTTATCAATGGGGTGATTTTGGTCATGGATGCACTGGAAGGGAGTCCGTTGGCCCTGATCGAAGGAAAGTCTGTTACCGCATTACGAACGGGTGCTAGTTCGGGGTTGGCGACCGATTTATTGGCAAATCCAAATGCAAAACAGGCTGTCATCATAGGAGCTGGTGCCCAGGCCGGAACACAAATTGAAGCCATCCGATGTGTCCGCAATTTGGAATCAGTAAAAGTATTGGGTCGGTCAGAAGAAAAAACAGCAGCATTTTGCGAAGGGTTTGATTCGGTAGTTCAACCAGGGAATAAATTGGATTTAAAAACAGCCGATATTGTTTGTACAGCTACCACCGGCGAGACCCCTTTATTTGATTTAGATGATGTTAAGCCCGGTGTCCATATCAATGCGGTGGGCGCTCACAAACCGACCGCAAGAGAGTTGGGGACCGCACTAATTCAGAGGGGAAAAGTATATATCGATAAACTTTCCTCAAGTAAAGTGGAAGCGGGGGATATCCTGATTCCGGTTTCAGAAGGGACGTATGACTGGAGTCAAATTAAAGGTGAATTGGGAGATTTAGTCATGGGTAAAATCCAAGGCCGATCGTCAACTGAGGATATGACTATTTTTAATTCCATTGGTAATGCAGTCCAGGATTTGGTTATTGCTTCTATGTTAATGGAAAAAAAATAAAAATGGACATTTATCCTGTTTTAAGTTTCATAAAAAGGTAAGAATTTCCGCCATGGATATTTTGACTACGGCCGCCCTTTTGTTAAAGGGTGGCCGTTTTTGTATAAACCCCAATTGGGTGATTCAATAATGATGCAGGGTCAAATGAAACAACGTTTGACCCATTCCTGTTTTATTTTTTATAATGAACAAAAATTTTCTTACCGCATAATAATGGACAATACATGAGTGAACTTAACCCCGCAATTTTACTTTTCGAAGACGGTCGCATTTTTCAAGGAAATGCCTTTGGCCATACTGGCGAAACCACAGGAGAAGTTTGTTTTAATACGGGCATGTCCGGTTACCAGGAAATTTTAACGGATCCTTCTTATTGCAAACAAATCGTCACCATGACAGCGCCACATATAGGCAATTACGGTGTAAACCCGGAGGATATAGAGTCAGAACGCGTACAAGTGGCGGGATTTGTAATTAAAGAAGAAACAGCTGTTCCTTCCAATTGGAGATCAACCCAATCCATTGGTGAATATTTAGATGCACATAAAATTGTGGGCATTCAAAATGTAGATACCCGCGCCATTACGCGCCACCTCAGAGATCAGGGGGCCATGAATGGTATTATATCATCCGTGGATTTGAATATAGATAGTTTGAAAGAGAAGTTAGTAAAAGTCCCTTCAATGGCAGGGCTTGACTTGGCAAAGGAAGTCACTACCGATTCATCATTTGAATGGTCAAAAAATGGCAGCACCGGGAATTATAAAGTGGCGGCGATTGATTTTGGGATAAAACATAATATCCTCAGGTTATTAGAAAGCCATGGTTGCGATGTGACTGTCTTTCCCGCCAATACATCTGCCGATGATATTTTGAAATTTGATCCGGATGGTGTATTTCTTAGTAATGGTCCCGGTGATCCGGCAGCCGTTACCTATGGCATTGAAATGGTAAAGCAACTTGTAGGGAAGAAACCGATTTTTGGCATTTGTTTAGGGCACCAAATATTGGCTTTGGCATTAGGCGCAGCAACATTTAAACTAAAATTTGGTCACCGCGGCATCAACCATCCTGTCCGGAATGAAGATAATGGAGTTGTAGAAATCTCCAGCCAAAACCACGGCTTTGTGGTGGACCCTGAATCGCTTCCGAAGAATGTGGTTCAAACGCATGTAAACCTGAACGATAACACCAATGCGGGCATTCGATGTGATGATATGAATGCATTTTCGGTACAATATCATCCAGAATCCAGTCCCGGCCCTCATGACAGTCGATATCTCTTTCAGCAATTTGCAGATTTAATGAATAGCCACTGAGATGCAGAGATTAGAAAATATAATTTCAAAGCATCATCTATAAATCTGAGACATTAACCAATGATCCTAGAAACTAACCAGCTGACAAAATCTTTTGGCCTTCGCAAAGCTGTGGATAATCTTAATCTTGAGATTCCTGAAGGCGCTGTATATGGGTTTTTAGGTCCGAATGGCAGTGGAAAATCCACAACGATCCGGATGATGACCGCATTAATCACCCCGGACGAGGGTGAAGTGATTATTCAAGGTAAATCGGTGCAGGCGAATGGTAATACGGCCCTAACTGATGTGGGTGCACTCATCGAGCGTGCAGATTTTCATAAGCATCTCTCCGGTGAAACGAACCTGAAAATGCTGGCGCGTATGGATGGTACGGATATGTCCAGAGTTCAAATGGTGCTAGATCGGACTGGGTTGGGCGCCCGGGGAAATGATAAGGTGAAGACCTATTCACAGGGGATGAGACAGCGATTGGGAATCGCCCAAGCCCTTCTATCCAATCCAAAATTATTAATTCTGGATGAGCCAACCAATGGTCTTGATCCACAAGGGATGAAAGAAGTACGTGATTTAATCCAAGAATTAGCATCAGAGGGTATTACCATTTTTATTTCTTCACATCTGCTGGACGAAGTGCAAAAGATATGCTCGCATGTAGCCATGATCAGTTTGGGGAGCCTCATTACTGCTGGGAAGATTGAAGATTTATTGCGGGATTCAGATTTGCTCTTAACAGAAGTCCATGTGAATAAAGTCGAGGAGGCAGTAAAATTGCTTTCAGATCAATCGTGGATTCACCGCTGTGAGGCAGAAGATAGTGTTTTGCGTGTTGGTGTTGGCCAAGAGCACATTACAGAAATGGTTCAATTGTTAGTAAAAAACAATATTCAGGTTTCCGCTGTTATTCCGAAAACCAGTTTAGAAGATTTATATTTATCGAAGCTGGGGACAGAAAGTCAAATCTGATGTTGGGATTGATTCATAACGAATTGCTGGTCATCATCGGTCGTTGGCGTAGTTATATCGGATTCATTGGTATATCCATTCTCATGCCGCTGATTCTTTGGGGGTTTGTCCACGGTAGTAACGAGCTGCACCAAGATTATGTCCGGGAATTGGGCGGTACATTTGTGGTGGTAGGGAATATTTTTAATGCATTTCTGGCCACCTATATCATTATGAATACATTGTGGATTCATATTCCATTTTTAATCACTTTGGCCGCCGGGGATTCAGTAGCGGCTGACGGATCCAATGGCATTTTCAGGATTACACTTACTCGATCGGTCAGCCGATTAAAAATTCTTATTTCAAAATTATTGGCTACCTATATCTATACAGCCGCGCTCCTCATATTTTGTGCATTCTGGAGTCTGGGCGTTGGCAGCTTGGTTTTGGGCACAGGTGATCTCATTACCATCGATAACGGCATTTTAATTTTAGATGAATCTCAGGCATGGATTCGAATGGCCCTATCATTTGCTTTGGCCATTTTGGTCATGTGTACAGTGGCGACCCTTTGTTTTATGTTTTCTGCATTGGTAAATAATGCAGTAGGACCCATTATCGGCACCATGTTTTTAATCATTATCAGTTATATGATTATGGGAATCCCATTGGAATTCTTTGAAAAAATTGAGCCCTATCTATTTGTAAAATATTTCAATGTATGGTGGGATGCATTTAAGGATCCAATCCCCTGGGGAGAGATTGGTAAAAAACTCGGCATTTTGTCACTTTACTCAGCAGGGTTTTTCGGCATCGCAGTAAAAGTGTTTTTAGCAAAGGATATTAAAACATGAGGCATTTATTTATCATTGCTATCATGTGGTCATCGATCGTTTTTGGACAATCCATGACGGTAGAAAAGATTCGGGATAATGTAATTGCACAATTTGAACAGATTAATGATTATCAGGTGGATATGAAAATATCAGTTAAGATGACAGGTTTTCGTATGCCTAAGAAGAAGATTCGTGTCTATTATAAACGGCCAGATAAAGTGAAAGTAGAAACGAAAGGATTCGCCATTTTACCCAAGACAGGGGTGGATGGGAATCCCAGTGAGTTTTTGGATATGCTGAAGCATGTAACCGATATTAAGCGAACCATCCATAACAATTCGCCATACTATAAAATAATGGGCAAGGTTGAACGTGATTCATTAAAGATTCCATTAAATGTAAATAAAAATGAAACACCTGAAATCACCATGGATGTATTAGTGGATGCGAAAAAATGGGTCATCACCGAAGTGGACGTTTATTTGGATTCTGAAAGTGTGTTCACCTTTCAAACCGATTATACAGAAATAGATGGAATTTATGTTCCGGAGCGTTCCATCTTTAAAATTGGTATCAAAGGAATTAGCAAGTGGTCCGCTGGGAATCCAGTTGATCTAGGCGGTCCCGGCTCAGAGAGACAAGATTTTGAAGACATGGCAAAAAATGCCGGGTTTGATCCTGAAAAGGATGAATTTGTAGGAGAAATGGTTATGGCCTTCACAAAATACAAAGTGAATGAAGGAATCGATAACCAAATATTTGAAGAATAGCAGTAAAGAATTATGCCAAAACGAAACGACATTGAATCCATATTAATTATTGGCGCCGGTCCCATCATTATCGGTCAGGCCTGTGAATTTGATTATTCCGGCACTCAAGCCACCCGGGCTTTGAAGGAGGAAGGTTACAGGGTTATCCTGGTGAACTCCAATCCTGCCACGATTATGACCGATCCAAATTTGGCGGATGCAACATATATTGAGCCAATTACTTCAGAGTATGTTGAGGCCATTATTCAAAAAGAAAAGCCAGACGCTATTCTCCCAACCGTGGGCGGACAAACCGGTCTGAATATTGCTATGGACCTGCACCGGGAAGGTATTCTGGAAAAGTATGGGGTCCAGCTTATTGGGGCTCAGGTAGATGCCATTGACAAGGCGGAGGATCGTGAACGATTTAAAGAAGCCATGGATGCGGTAGGTATTGATACAGCGATAGGTGGTTTCATCAACTCTTGGGATGAAGCGGAAGCCCACCTTGATAAAATGCAATTTCCCATCATCATTCGGCCATCTTTTACCATGGGCGGCACCGGTGGTGCAGTAGCATATAATTATGAAGAATATCAAAAATTGGTGGAGAATGGCCTGAATGCGAGCCCTATTAATGAAGTGCTAATTGAAGAATCTTTGCTGGGATGGAAGGAATTTGAACTGGAAGTCATCCGGGATAAGGCTGATAATGCCATCATCATTTGTTCCATTGAAAATTTTGATCCAATGGGGGTTCACACAGGAGATTCAGTAACCGTTGCACCGGCTATGACACTCACCGATAAAGAATTCCAACAGATGCGAAATTGGGCCATCCTTTGCTTGCGAACTATTGGCGTTGAAACGGGCGGTTCCAATGTACAATTTGCAGTTAATCCTGAAAATGGCCGCATGATTATTATTGAGATGAACCCACGCGTGAGTCGGTCATCTGCGTTGGCATCAAAAGCGACAGGATTCCCCATTGCCAAAGTGGCAGCAAAGCTGGCAGTTGGATTTACTTTGGATGAACTACCCAACGACATTACCGGGAAAACTTTGGCAGCGTTTGAACCCACCATTGACTATATAATAACCAAAGTGCCTCGATTTGATTTTGAAAAATTTCCATCCGCTTCAGGACATTTAGGTGTGCAGATGCAAAGTGTGGGCGAAGTGATGTCTATTGGTCGCACATTCAGAGAGTCAGTGCAAAAAGCATATCGTTCTTTAGAAGTTGGGTTGGATGGACTAGAGCCTAAACCGGCGGCAGAAGGGGATCCGGATGTTAATCGAGCACGATCATTGGATATGTCCACCTTGCGGTATGGAACGTCATTCCGGTTGTTAAAAGTCCGTCAAGCACTTGTCGAGGGGCAATCTATTGAGGATGTGTTTAATGTAACAAAAATTGATCCATGGTTTTTAAATCAAATTAAAATGTTGGTAGATATGAATAATGTAGAGACGCTTAGCAATGCGTCTTTACGTAAATTAAAACACAATGGATTTTCTGATCGACAAATCGGACGGATGATAGGAAAAAAAGAAAAAGAGATTCGTGCGCAACGCCATGATGAATCGGTTCATCCTTCTTACAAAGTTGTAGACACTTGTGCAGCTGAATTTGAAGCCCAGACGCCATATTGTTATTCAACTTATGATGAAGAAAATGAAATCATGCCCTTAGAGGGGAAGAAAGTGATCATTTTGGGCGGTGGCCCTAATCGAATAGGCCAAGGCATAGAATTTGATTATTGCTGTGTTCAGGCTGTATTTGGACTAAAGGATCAAGGCTATAAAACCATTATGGTCAATTGTAATCCGGAAACTGTCAGCACAGACTTTGACTTAGTGGATCGTCTCTATTTTGAACCGGTCACATTTGAAGATGTTTTGAATATTGTTGAATTTGAAAAACCCGAGGGTGTTTTGGTGCAGTTTGGTGGTCAAACACCTTTAAAAATCGCAAATGCCTTGGCTGATGCCGGTGTTCCAATCATTGGTACGTCTCCGAAAAATATTGATCTGGCAGAAGACCGGGAGAAATTCGGCACCATTCTAAAAAAGCTAAAGATAGTATGTCCCCAATACGGCACGGGACGAACTCTGGATGAAGTGGTGTCTGTGGCCGAAAAAATTGGATTTCCTGTTCTAGCCCGTCCCAGTTATGTCCTGGGAGGGAGAGCCATGGAAATCGTTTATTCAAAAGAACAGTTGATTGATTATATTTCTCGAAATGCTGATGTAACAGAAGGTCATCCCATATTGATCGATGAATTCTTAGAGGATGCCTTCGAATTTGATGTGGATGCCCTATGTGATGGTGAAACGGTGCACATCGGAGCAGTAATGCAGCATATTGAAGAAGCGGGGATTCACTCCGGGGATTCGGCCTGTGTATTGCCTCCGTACCGAATCACAACTGATGCCATGGATGAAATCATTCGAATTGCAAAAGCATTAGCCCTTGAACTAAAGGTTATTGGTCTCATCAATTTGCAATTCGCATATAAAGATGGCCAGGTCTATGTACTGGAAGTCAACCCAAGAGCGAGTCGGACAGTGCCGTTTGTAAGTAAAACTACTGATGTTCCCCTTGCTCGGATTGCTTCCCAATTGGCAGTAGGTGCAAAACTATCCAAATTTAAATTAAAATCCTGGGACGAAAATTCTCATGTGGCGGTAAAGGAAGCCGTGCTGCCATTTAATAAATTTCCAGAAGAATCCATTTTTTTAAGCCCGGAAATGAAATCCACCGGTGAAGTGATGGGTATATCCAATTCAATGGGAGAGTCATTTCGACGGGCCTCCATCAGTGCCGGGAATAAGGTCCCCAATTCCGGAACCGTATTCATTTCAGTAAACGATGGGGACAAGTTGGACATTATTCCCATCGCCCGCGATCTGAATGAAATTGGTTTTAAACTGATTGCCACATCAGGAACGGCCAAAGAACTAAAACGAAATGGTCTCCCTGTGGAATCTGTATTTAAAGTGGGTGAAGGACGGCCAAATGTACTGGATGGGATCAAAAATGGAGAGGTGAATTTGGTGATCAACACGCCAATGGGTGCTCAGGCACGTTATGATGAGGAGTCCATTGGTCGGGCCTGTATCCAAAAAGGAATTGAAGCCATCACCACACTATCCGGGGCAGAAGCAGCTGTGCGGGCCATCCGTTTGGGCGGAAGAAAAATTCAGGTAAAATCAATTCAAGAATACCATATTTAGGTGTTGGTTTACATTGAAAATATCCTTTAGCTTTGTGCCGTTATGTTAAAACTTCGACGAAATAATAGACAGAATCGCCGCCGCTCCAATCATTTGGGGGGACACCGGTAAGGTCTATCAATACGTCATAAAAAAATAGAATTTGATAAAAGCCCCCCGGATGTTCCGGCGGGCTTTTTTTTTGAAAAATATTAAAAGAGAAAATCATGAATAAAGAGAAAATCATATTAGCATATAGTGGCGGTTTAGATACCTCCATTATTTTAAAATGGTTGGTGAATAAAGGATATGAGGTCATTTGTTTTATTGGTGACGTGGGGCAGAAAGATGACTTCAAAGCTGTAGAAGAAAAAGCAATGGCTTTAGGTGCCTCCAAAGTATACATCAAGAATTTGCAAAAGGAATTTGTTACCGGTTATATTTTTCCGGCTTTGCAGGGAAATGCCCTTTATGAAGGTCGGTATCTGTTGGGAACATCCTTGGCTCGGCCGGTGCTTGCCAAAGCGCAAATTGATATTGCCCATGAAGAAGGTGCCACCATTGTTTCCCATGGATCCACAGGGAAAGGTAATGACCAAGTTCGGTTTGAACTGGCTTACTATGCTTTGGATCCAAAAATTGGAGTCTTTTCACCGTGGAAGGATGTGGAATTTTTAGATCAATTTAAAGGGCGGAATGATTTGCTGGCATATGCTGATGAATGGGATATCCATGTGACGGCTACTAGGGAAAAGCCTTATAGTGAAGATGAAAACCTCATGCATATCAGTCATGAAGCCGGCGTATTGGAAGATCCCTCATCCCGCCCAGATGCCTCTGTATTCAGCATGACAAATGGCATCGGCGATGCACCGGAGAAAGAATCGATTCTTGAAATTGAATTCAAGGATGGTATCCCAACCCAGATATCAAATTTAGATGATGGCACAGTAAAGACAGATGGGTTGGATATGTTTCTTTATTTAAATGAAATGGGCAGTCTCCATGGAATTGGCCGTATCGATATGGTAGAAAACCGTTTCATTGGCATTAAATCTCGAGGAGTATATGAAACCCCAGGAGCAACCATCCTCTGGGAAGCCCACCGAGATTTAGAAGGGATTGCCATGGATAAAGAAGTGATGCACATTCGAGATGGTCTCATTCCAAAATTCGCTGAATTGATATACAATGGATTTTGGTTTTCACCAGAAATGGATTTCTTGCTCACCTGCATCGCCAAGAGCCAAGAAGCGGTAGACGGTACAGTTCGAGTCGCCTTATTAAAAGGAAACGTCATTTCAATCGGACGTGAATCTCCCACTTCGCTCTATGATCAGGATATGTCCAGCATGGATATTGAAGGAGGATTTGATGCGACCGATTCCCAAGGATTCATCAATATCAATGCCATTCGATTGAAAGCTCATAATTATGTTTTACAAAAAAGAAATCCATACAAATGGAGGAAGGAAATCAGTAATGAGTAAACTTTGGGAAAAAGGTGTTTCACTGGATAAAGCCATTGAATCTTTTACTGTGGGAAATGATCCTGAATTGGATCAAGTTTTGGTCCCCTACGATTGTAAAGCATCAAAAGCGCATGCGAATATGTTGGGGCAGAAGGGGTACCTTACCGATGAAGAAGTGAATCAGCTGATTTCAGCATTAGACCAAATTATCCGTCGTCATGAAAATGGTGAATTCAACATAGACATTTCCCAAGAAGATTGTCACACGGCCATTGAAGAATGCCTTGTAGAAGCCTTGGGTGAAATGGGTAAGAAAATTCATACGGCCCGATCCCGGAATGATCAAGTATTGACAGCACTTCGTCTCTATTACAAAGATGAATTGAGCGAAATCAATTCCCTTGCAAAAGCATGGATAGATGTGTTGACCCAATGCGGTGAGGAACACCAGGAAGTAGACTTTCCCGGATATACCCATATGCAAAAAGCCATGCCCTCATCCATCTCCATGTGGGCAAGTGCATATGCAGACTGTATGAAAGATGATGTCAACTCATTGATAATGGTTGCGTCTTTAATTGATCAATCACCTTTGGGATCGGCAGCGGGATATGGTGTATCCATTGAAATTGATAAGGACATGACTGCAAAGGAATTGGGTTTTTCAAAGGTACAAGAGAACCCAATTTATTGTCAATTGAGCCGGGGAAAATTTGAGTTGGCTTTGCTCCAGGCATTCAATCAGGTATTACTTACAATTAACCGATTGGCTTCAGATTTAATCCAATTTTCTATGTCTGAATTTGGTTATTTCTCACTACCGGAAGAATTCTGTACCGGAAGTTCAATCATGCCTCAGAAGAAAAACCCGGATGTATTGGAACTCCTTAGAGGCAGTTATCACATTCTCTTGGGATATGAGACACAGGTCAAAACGATTACATCCAATCTCATTTCAGGATATAATAGGGATATTCAATTATCGAAAGAGCCAGTAATGCGGAGTATCAAGTTAGCGAAAGATTGTTTGGGGATTTCGGCCGCAGTTGTTTCTGGGTTGTCCGTCAATAAGGATAAATGCAAAGCAGCTATGACCGGCGAATTGTATGCCACAGAAAAAGCGTATGAAATGGTGAAAGAAGGGGTTCCCTTTAGGGAAGCCTATAAAAAGGTGGCGGAATTACTCCGAGAGGGAGATTAGTTTATTTAAGCCGATCAAATATCCTGATTTTCCTTTCCCGGATATTTGTTTGATACATACATCCTTGATAACGGATACTTTTCGAAAGACTTCACGGTTGTAAATATCGCTTAAGTGTACTTCTACGGTTGGGATATTCACCGATGCAATGGCATCCCGCAATGCAAAAGAATAGTGGGTTAAGGCGCCGGGATTGATAATGATACCATCCATATTGCCCATCGTTTCATGGAGGCGATCAATAATATTACCCTCATGGTTGGATTGATACCATTCGATATGATGGCCATCTGATTCAGCCTGATCATTCAGCCATTTTTCAATATCTGAAAGCGTTTCATGACCATAAACATCAGGTTCACGAGTACCGAGTAAATTTAAATTTGGACCATTGATTACCAGAATATTCAATAGAGCACCTTTAATGATTCTTGAATTAAATCCGCTGTAACATCAATTGAAGTCGTTGCATTTCCGAGCCCATCTAAAACGACAAAGCTTAGGACTCCTTTTTCAGATTTTTTATCTGTTTTAATATATGGCATGAGATGATTCCCATTTATGTGACGCAATTCGGGTAGGGGTAAGCGATTAATTGTTTCAACCAATGTTGATTGTTCTTTTTTCATTAGTAATCCAAGCTTTTGAGAAATATATCCGGCACATTTCATGCCAAGTGCGACCGCTTCACCATGTCGAATCTTTCCATATCCCAAGTGAGATTCCAGGGCATGTCCTATGGTGTGACCAAAATTTAGGATGCGGCGAAGATCACCCTCATGTTCATCTTTTGAAACCACTTCCGCTTTAATTTCACAAGAACGGGCAATGGCATCTTCATATGGAAAAGTATCTAAGTTTTCCATCCATTTCGCCGTATCATTTAGGAAATCCTGATCCCAAATTGCACCATATTTAATCACTTCACCCAGTCCGGCAATCACTTCTTCTTTTGGGAGTGAATCTAAAATATTAGGGTCAACGAATACACCCTTTGGTTGATAAATGGACCCAACCAAGTTTTTTCCTTCAGCAATGTTTATCCCTGTTTTCCCACCAATGGCTGAGTCTACCATGGCCAATAATGTGGTGGGAATTTGAAAATATTCGATTCCGCGCATAAAAGATGAGGCAACAAATCCGGCCACGTCCCCGACCACACCACCACCCAAAGCAAGTATTGTTGAAGATCGGTCACAGTTTAATTCAACCATTTGGCTTACAACCCGACTGAATTCATTCATACTTTTTGCAGCCTCACCAACAGGCAGTGTTATAAAATCAATGTTATAACCGCCTTCTTTTAGCTGGTTCATGAGATCAAAACCGAATAACTCCATCAGGTTATACTGAGAAATAATCACCCATTTTTGGCCATGATTATAATCGGATAACATGGAATCCATTTGCTGCATTAATCCCGATTTCACATGAATCGGATAAGAACGATGGCCCAAGTTTACTTGAATAGACTTCATGATTGGATTTGTTGTATAATTTGTGAAGATACTGCTTCAGGCGTTTGGTCTGCATCGACTGATAAGTGGGCTGTGCTCAAGTAATGGTCTTTTCTTTTATTCCAAATTTTGGTCAATTCCTGAACCCTTTCTTTATTTTGGAGAAGGGGGCGATCAATAGCATTATGGAGACGATTTGCTAACTCATTTAGAGAAGCCTGGAGCATGACAACTTTTCCTGATGCATTAAGGAATTTTCTATTTTCTTCCGATAAAACAATTCCCCCGCTGCAAGCCACGATAACAGTGAAATCCTCCATATGCCTCAATGCTTTAGATTCTAAAATTCGAAAGTGAGATTCACCATTTTCTTTAAAAATATCTGATATAGATTTATTGTTTTTCACTTCAATATAATGGTCCAAATCCACAAAAGGCATTTTCATCTTTTTGGCGAGAAGTTTCCCCACTGTTGATTTGCCCGATCCCATCATGCCGATTAAGTAAATGTTCATTAATATTTTGCAGTCGCTTCCATGTGGGCTTTGAGTTGACTCATCGAATCGCCGCCAAATTTTTCGAGAAGTGCATCAGCCAAAACGAAACATAACATGCTTTCTGCGATGATTGACGCAGCCGGTACTGCACAAGAATCTGTCCGTTCTTTATGAGCATCCTTTTCTTCTTTAGAGTGGATATCAACAGATCGCAAAGGTTTAACCAAAGTGGGGATTGGTTTCATGGCCATTCGCAGGACAATGGGCTGGGCATTACTCATGCCCCCTTCAATCCCACCGGCATTATTAGAGTAGCGTGTAAATGATTCACCATCATGACCGATCTCGTCATGGACTTCGCTGCCAAATCTTTCTGCACCATTAAAGTGCCTGTCAATGAAAGCCTGTTGCCAAGGTTCTGAAATTGAATCTTTGCCTGTAGATATTGCTGTTCAGTTCTGTCAAGACTGTTTTTTGAAGCAAATTGATTTTTACTCAGTTCTTTGACTCTTTTCAACTCCTTTTCAACAAGTTTCAAATTGGCACTCGAGAGTTTGATATCATTGTTCAGATTTATAATATCCTGTTTTAAATTCTCAATATCTGTCTTTGCCTGTCTTATTCTAACCTTTCCTGTCTG
>LSCF01000030.1 GCA_001577025.1 Fidelibacterota bacterium TCS55
ACCATATAGCGGGGACTGGTTCCTTTTAAGTCTATCGACTGGGTATGGATGGCCTGATCACCACTCAGATCAAATATTTCAATAGAGTGGCTCGTATTATTTACCACATACAATTGATCATCTGATAGAGTCATAGATTGACCCACATCCCCCAATACTTTCCCGGTTTGATTTTGGTAAATTGGACCATTTACAATAGGTTGCTCTGGGTTGGCCATCCACAAGCTTGCATTAAATTGACCAAAATTACCTTCGCACAAGATGAACACATTTGATTCAGTTAAGGGGTCATTATCATTGGGAAAGAAAGCATTGCAGCCGATTTGCACCCATATGATGATAGCAAGGAAGGGTTTGATTATTGTTTTCATTTTGATTATTTCTTTAATTGGGGTTTGAATTGAATTCGAATAGAAAAACTTCGACCCGGTTCTGGATAACCGTTCATTGTCATAATAGGTGTGTCGAAAATATTTTCACATGAAATTGAAATTGAAGTTTGTTCGTTAATTGGTCGTTCTACACCACCGGATAAAATGTAGTAAGGGGCAAGCATCACATCTTTTGGCCAACTATACATGGATATTCGTTCTCCTAAATAATTGAATGAGAACCATCCATTTAAATGAGAGATATCCATTTGAAGTGATATGTTTCCCATGTATTTCGGTGTATATCGTAATGGTTTTTTTGCCAACACATCTTCTGAATGGTTAAATGTGAAATGGCCTGAATATGATATGGTACCCATCAATGGCCCGCTAGCTGTCAGTGTGAATATTTGACGCTGGGATTCTGCAATATTTTTTGGCACCCAAAATGACCCAGTGCTGGTCCATTGGATTAAATTGGTGCTGTTTTTTACGCTGGCCCCAAGTGTGAAAGAATGTTTATAAATGGAAAATTGGTTTTCAATTCTCACCCAATGAGATGTTTCTGGTTGAAGGTCTGGGTTGCCACCGGGATTCCAATACATATCGTTAAATGTGGGGAATCGAAATCCATTCCCCGCTACAAATGAAACTTGAGAATTGTTCCAATGTCGGGCAATACCTGATTGCCACGTCCATGCCTTCAGACCATTGTGTTGTACATCATATCTGACGCCACTTTCATTCGTGAGGTTCGAATGAATTTGCCATTTTACTGTATTGGCATAGGTAAAAGATTTCTGATCATGATTATCTGTTTCTGTACTGCTGATCGTTTGAGCTTTCATTTGGAATTGTTGATCAATATCAATGGATGGCTTGGGCTGAAACTGCCAGCCAAATGACAATTGATTTACAGCCAAATCATGTCGGCTCTTCACTGCATATTGTGGATTCTTATAGGATTCATCACTATGTCGCATTTGGGTAGAAATAGAAAAGAGGTGGTTTTTGCGTTGCCAGATAGATTTGAATTGAAATAATTGTATCTCATCTTGACGTTGGGCATCAGGAGAAGGGGAGAAGACCAATCCAGACACACCTCTATCTTGCTGAGAAAAAATATATTCCATAGACATAAACCAATGGGGAGAAATGGCTCTTTTTGCGCCTATAGTATAAAATAATTGTTTAAATCCGTTGTTGGCCATTTCGCCAGATTTCCCATTAAAAATGTATGGATAATTCCCTCTTGATTCAGATTGACCAAGGCCAAAATGGGATTGCCATTGTTGTCCGGGAATATAGATGATACCGTTTAAGGATCGGCGGCCGAAACTACCCATTTTGGCTTCAATCATTGATGAATTTGGACTGGATATCATAATGGCGCCATCAATGCTGCCCGAGCCAAACGTGATGGCTGGTTTTCTAGAGATAGAAATGTGGTCCATCATGAATGAGGGCAATTGAGATAAATCTGCTTCCCCATTTTGAGGACTGGTTACATCTATCCCATTCCATACAATTTTTGTATGAGAAGACAATCCGCTGCCCAGTGCAATATTTTTAATCCCGGCCGAACCGCCATATGTACGCATGCTTAGGGCTGGTATTGAATACAATGTGGAATTAACACCTTTGTAAGACTCGATCGAAAATTGCCCTGATTGCATTGGCAAAGATTGAATTACATCTATTGAGCCCATGGGTATAGGATTGGGACTGAGATTAAAATACATTGTACTCGAGGATGCTGGAAGTGTAGCGTTTCCATATCCATAATGTAGAACGCGAATGGAGTCCCCAATTACGCTATTGATGGCAAAATAACCGTAATCATTGGTGGTAGTCCATTCATCGGATGTTAAGTTGTGGATGATTGCATGGGGTAGGGGATGTGGTCCATGATACACAAATCCCGTTGCATCGGGCGTAGATCCCCAAGCAAGAGAGAGAAGTGTTATCGTTCGGATTATTTTAGACAACAGATCTCGCCATCGTTGGCGAGAAAGGATCTAAATTGTGCAAATGATAGGACTGTTGTGAAGTACGTATCATGACCTTTTTTCCCGAAAGTCAGTGGATAATCATGTTTTTCCAGGTCTCCCGACTTACGCTGTATAGCGATCACGGTAGCGGGTACTGTGTCCGATTCTAACGGCCTTCCCTACTAAAAACATGGTAAATATTTTGCCTAAATTTAGATGAAAAAATGTGGGGATAAAATAATTGTTTCAAGTTCTAATAATTTTTAATGATTTGACGCACTAATCCATTCTGTCTGAGCGAGCAACGGTGTAAATTCGATGCTATGATTTCGCCAAAAAAGAACGGTTCTATTCTTAATCAATCGGTATTGGTGCTGAATACAAATTATTCCCCCATGGATATTTGCACGGCACGAAGAGCCATTTGTTTATTTTATAACGAGAAAGTGGATATATTGGAATCATATAGTGAACATGTACATTCACCTTCGGTAACGCTGCCTTTACCTAGTATTGTGAAACTGAGAGATTTTGTTAGCCATAATAAAATGGATGTGATTTTAACACGGCGAAATTTAATGGTCAGGGATGATCACCAATGCCAATATTGCCATACAAAAAAGGGCCCATTAACTTTGGATCATGTGTTGCCAAAAAACAGGGGCGGCGGTGATGCATGGGATAATTTGGTGACGGCCTGCCGGTCTTGTAACCACAAAAAGGGTGATCGGACGCCTGAAGAAGCAAAGATGGTATTAAAACGAATGCCCAAAAAACCAAATAAGATTCATTATTTTCAGCAATTTATTCATGATAAACAGGGTGCATGGCGCCCATACCTATTTATGGAGTCATTTTAAATGAAACGTGTATTGAGCGGCATTCAGCCATCCGGGAATTTGCATTTGGGGAATTATTTCGGTATGATGTCCAGAATGATAAAATATCAGGAAGAAAATGATCTATTCTGTTTTATTGTAAACTATCATGCTTTAACTACAATTCAGGATAAGAAAACGCTTTCCAAAAACACCCTAAATGCTGCCATCGATTTTATGGCACTGGGTTTGGATCCTGAACGATCCACATTTTGGATTCAAAGTGATGTACCTCAAGTGTGTGAATCCACATGGCTTTTATCCAACATTGTAAATGTGGGTCTATTGGATCGTGCCACATCTTATAAAGATAAAATGGCTAAAGGCCTGAAACCGAATGTAGGTCTTTATTCCTATCCCATTTTAATGGCTTCAGATATTTTATTATTTGGAGGTGAAATCGTTCCGGTGGGCAAAGATCAAAAGCAGCATCTTGAAATGACTCGAGATATGGCCATTCGGTTCAATCAAATATTTGGAGATGTATTTGTAGTCCCTGAACTGGACATTGAAAAGACCAATCAATTAGTGCCCGGACTGGACGGACAAAAAATGAGTAAATCCTATGGAAATACCATTCCACTTTTTGGCCCTGAAAAAGCCATCCGAAAACGTTTTATGTCCATTGTGACAGACTCAACTGATATTGATCAACCCAAAAGTATTGATACAGCCCTTTACCAACTGTATGCTTTATTTTTGAATGAGGATGAGCAAAAAGAATTGGCAGAGCGATTTGCTACCCCGGGTATGCGTTATGGGGATGTAAAGCAGGATTTATTCGAATGCTTTTGGACTACATTTTCTCCCTATCGTGAAAAAAGAGATTACTTGCTCAATCATAAAGATTATGTACTTGGCCAATTAAAAGCAGGTGCAGAAAAAGCAGGTGCAGTGGCGGACGTATATTTATCCAAAGCACGGGAAGCCATGGGTCTGAACTATGGGGATGCCATTGTATAAAGTTCAGCTCGATCAATTTGAAGGGCCATTGGATCTGCTACTTTATTTCATCCGGCGAGATGAAATTGATATTTATGATATTCCCATTGCTCAAATTACAGCAGAATATCTTCAGATTATTGAAGACATGAAATCCATGAATCTCTCCGTAGCTGGTGAGTTTATTCTAATGGCGGCCACTCTGATGCGAATCAAGTCTAAAATGTTATTGCCTCGCCCTGAGTTGGACGATGAAGGTGAACCCATTGACCCGCGGACAGAACTGGTACATCAATTGGTGGAGTATCAACGATTTAAAGATATATCCTCTGAACTGTCAATGAAATGGCATGACCAGAGTTATCGTCATGAACGTTCCGGCCCCCAAGAGATTGAAGGAACAGAGGATGTAGGTGTATATTTGAAAAAAGTAAATCTGTTTGATTTGGCTCAATATTTTAAAGAAGCCATGGATCGAATGCCCGTAATCACCGCGTATGAGCTCCACCGAGAACCGATCAGTTTGGATGATAAAAAACACTTTATTCTAAAATCATTTGATGGTGATGGCACGTTAACCTTTTCTCGTTTACTGTCAACGTGCAAAGATAAACAGGAAATTATTATTACCTTTTTGGCCATCTTGGATTTAATGCGTTTAATTGAAATCGTCATTTATCAAAATAATTTATTCGATGATTTGGAAATTCACCGACTTGAAAAGAATTAGGTTATGTCAGAAATGAACCCCATTGTTGAAGCGTTGTTATTCGCAAGCCCTGAACCCTTAACTCAGAAAAAGATTAATCTCATATTTGATGAAGATCCCCCGAATCTAGATACATGTGTAGAGGCATTAACAGAAAAATACATGTCAGGGGATTTTGGCATTGAAATATTATGCGTGGCAGGCGGATATCAAATTCGGACCAAGCCAGAGCATGATATTTATGTTCGGAGACTATTAAATAAAACAGGACAATTGCATTTATCCCAAGCTGCTCTTGAAACATTGTCGATTATCGCTTACAAGCAACCCATCAGTCGATCTGATATTGAAGCGATTCGCGGGGTGGATTGTGCTGGAGTATTAAAAACATTGCTGAAAAAGACATTGATTAAAATTCGAGGGCGAGATGAGGGCCCAGGACGTCCGTTGATGTATGCCACAACCGATGAATTTTTACAGGCATTTGGATTAAGCCGATTGGCCGATTTGCCGAAATTGAAAGAAGTGGCTGAATTATTAGAAGAACAGCCAGCACTCACGGAACAAATTGATGCGTTTAAATAAATTCCTGGCCCAGGCGGGTGTGGCATCCAGGCGGGAGGCTGATCGCTATATTCAAAATGCCATGGTTACTGTAAATGGCGTCATTGAAAATAATCCTGCCTATCAAGTGAAGGATGATGATGACGTATTTTTTGATGATCAAAGACTAAAAATTGAACAAAATACACGCATTATTTTATTGAATAAACCCACCGGTTATATTACCACAGCCAAGGACCCTTTGGGGCGAAAAACGGTCATGGATTTGGTGCATACAGATGAGCGCCTTTTCACCATAGGTCGACTGGATAAAGATACTACCGGTTTGCTACTCTTAACCAATGATGGACAATTGGCCAATACGTTAATGCACCCAAGGCACCGTATTCCCAGAATTTATAAAATAGAAATTGATAAGGTATTCCGCAGTTGGGAAATAAAACGGATGGCTACCAAAGTATACATTGGTCAAAAAGAGTGGGGCAAAGCAGAAGTGGTCTCTCAAAACCAGGTGAAAGGGCGGGCGACTGTATTTCTAAAATTGTACCAAGGAAAGAAAAGGGAAGTCCGGCGAATTGTTTATCGAATGAAACGGACTTTGTTTAGTTTAGAGCGCGTACAATATGGCCCCATTGAGTTGGGGGATGTTCCGGTGGGGTCCTGGCGTGATTTAACCGAAGAAGAAATGATGGAATTGCAGCAATTAAAATCGGGGAAATAGTCCTTGATTATATATGGGTTATTTATTGGTATATCTTTTAAAAAATGAGTAAATTTCTTGGCTTATTGAGAGTTGATAGGTTATGATTGTTGCTATAGACGGACCGGCGGCAACCGGGAAAAGTACCTCCGCTAAATTAGTGGCCCACAAGTTGGGTTTTACTTATTTAGATACTGGTGCAATGTATCGGTGTGTAACCCTGTCCGTTTTACGCCATGATATCGATTTGTCTGATTCTGCGGTCCTCGCCAAACTTCTGTCCGATACACATATAGAATTTGGTCAGAAAAATGGAGATGTGTCCGTTAGTTTAAATGGGGAGAATGTCTCTAGAGAAATAAGACAGGCTGAAGTAACGAATCACGTAAGTGCTGTTAGTGCGCTTGCATCTGTTAGAGAAGCGCTGGTTCGAATTCAAAGACAAATTGCAGCCAATCAAGATTGTGTGTTAGAAGGTCGGGATATCGGGACCATTGTGTTTCCTGATGCTGATATTAAATTCTTTCTAATTGCTGATGATCGCGTGAGAGCCGAAAGGCGACAACTGGATCTCAATGCATTGGGCGAGAATAAATCCATTGAAGCGTTGATGGATGAAATCAGAAGACGGGATAAATTGGATTCTGAACGAGACCATTCGCCACTCCGGAAAGCAGATGATGCAGTCGAAGTGGATACCACACAATTGACCATCAATGAGCAGGTTGACTTTATGGTCAACAAGGTAAAATCATTAACAATAGGAAACTAAACCTCCATGAGTGAAACTGTACAAGAACCCATTGTAGAACAGACTCCCGATTCTCAGGAATTAGAAGTCAGCGCAATTGAAGAGAATGAAGCGCCTGCAATATCTACTGAAACCAAAGAAGCTGTAGCTGAAAAACCAGCGGAACCAGCAAAACCAGAATTAAATTATCTCGCTGACGATCTGTTCAATGATATACGTCAGGTATCTATAGATGACCTCATCGATGAAGATGTAGTTGAAGAGGTACCCCAAGAAGAACAGGATCGGTATTTATCTACATTCTCAGAAATAAGCGAAAGAGAAATCGTGACCGGTCGTGTCATCGGCATGAATGAAAAAGAAATCCTGATTGATATCAGATTTAAATCAGAAGGAATCATTAACCGGGATGAATTTGCGGAAAATGCACTACCTGAAGTGGGCGATAAGCTAGATGTCTACTTGGAGAGAATGGAAGATGATAGCGGCAAAACAGTTCTATCAAAAGAAAAAGCCGATTTCTTGCGTCGTTGGGTAGAGCTTCGTGAAGTTCATGATACAGGCGAAATCATCCAAGGTAAAATTGTTCGGAGAATAAAAGGTGGAATGATTGTGGATCTGAATGGGGTTCAAGCCTTCTTGCCTGGGTCGCAAATTGATGTGAGACCCGTAAAAGATTTTGATCGATACCTGGATACTGAAATGGATCTTCGTGTGGTCAAATTCAATGAATTCCGCAAAAATGTGGTTGTGTCTCATAAAGCCATATTGGAAGAAAGTCTCGCTGAACAGCGTGACGAATTATTCCAGAAACTTGAAGTGGGTAGCGTCATGGAAGGCCGTGTAAAGAATATTACCGATTTTGGTGTATTCATTGACTTAGGCGGTATTGACGGCTTGCTCCATATTACCGATTTAAGCTGGGGTCGTGTCAATCATCCATCTGAATTGATTGGCATGGATGATACATTAACGGTGAAAATCATCGACTTTGATCAAGACAAAAAACGGGTTTCATTGGGCTTAAAACAATTGACACCCCATCCTTGGGATAATGTGGATGAACGGTATCCTGAAGGTGAAAAAATCTCAGGTAAAGTGGTCAGTATGACCAATTATGGTGCATTTATTGAAATTGAACCCGGCGTTGAAGGATTGGTTCATGTTTCCGAAATGTCTTGGACGCGTCATGTGAAAAATCCATCAGAAATGTATTCCCTTGGAGACGAAGTTGAAGCCGTAGTTTTGGCAATCAATACAGAAGAGCGGAAAATTAGTCTGGGCGCGAAACAGCTTCAAGCCGATCCATGGGATCAGATTGAAGAAAAATACATGGTGGGCACAGTTGTAAAAGGGAAAGTCATCAACTTGACTCAGTTTGGCGCTTTCATTGAACTGGAAGAGGGGATTGACGGTCTTATCCATGTGTCCGATCTTTCTTGGACCAAAATAGTTCGCCATCCGAAAGAAGTGGTTGAGAAGGGGCAAGAAGTTGAAGTTCGGGTAATGGAAGTATCCCGCGAGAGCCGACGGATTGCCTTAGGCCTCAAACAGGTAGAAGATGATCCATGGCCTGAACTGGTTAAAAACTTTGAAACCGGTAAAGAAGTAGAAGGTGAAGTAGTCCGCGTTTTGGATAAGGGAATTATTTTACTCTTAGAAAATGATGTGGAAGGCATCATTCCTTTTGGCCGCCAACCCAAACGGCAGCGGAAAGCACTTTCATCCAAATATAAAGCCGGTCAAACCATGGGCGGTGTGGTCATGGAAGTGAAACCTGACGATAAAAAAGTAGTCCTGTATGTTGATGAGCTTAGTGCCGATCAACCTACACAGAAGGATGACGTTCAGGAATTCCTTGAGAGTCAGGGTGCACCAGAGGGTGAAAAAATAGAAATCCCAATGGAATCCTCTGAAGAAACTGAAAGTGATACAGCGGCAGCGGACGAATAGTCTCTGCCACTTGGCCTGACAATTATTTATTATGGGGAAAGGATTTAATCCAGACAGCCTCAAATCCTTCTTCTCCTTGAAAAATCTAGGAATTCGACTTGGTGCTATCGGCTTGGCTGGCCTGCTTTGGTTATTTGTTGTAAGCGAAAACCAATATGCCATGGTTGTGGATATGCCGATTGAAGCACGTAACCTACCTGCCCGTCACGCCTTGGGTGAAGAAGTCCCCGACTTTGCAAAAGTGCGAATAAAAGGTACGGGGCGGTCCCTTTTCAAAACCATAATCCTGAAACAATTTATTCCTGATTTTAAACTGGTTTTGGATTTGGAACGAATATCCGAAGAATATGATTTTATACTCAATGATTATTTTGAACGGTATCCGCAAAAAGTAGCCATTCCTTCAAATTTTGATGTGGAATATGTGGAAGTGATTTATCCCAGTTCGATCCACATCAGTTTGGATGAATATAAAGAAAAGATGGTTACAGTTGCTCCTGTCCTTCTTATTCGCCCTGCCCCCGGATATACACTGGTCGGAAAATCCAGTATTTCACCGGAAACAATCAAAATCGCCGGATCACGGAATATTGTAGAGGGTATTGGTTCCGTTTCCACAATACCTGATACCATCCAAAATGCAACCACTCGAATATTCCTTACTTTGGAATTGGCTTCTATCCGTGGTCAACTCATTGAATACACACCCAAAACCGTAATTTTTGAGCAGGATATTCAATCTATTAGTGAGCGGATTATTAGTGAAATTCCTGTAAAAATCAAAAATGAAAGGGCAAATCTTCAAGCATTTGTCAGTCCCCAAACCGTATCCTTAACGGTGGTGGGAGGGACAGATTTCATTGCAGGATTGCAGCCGGAAGATATTGAAATTTCAATCGATTTTAACGATTGGAATGCCCAACAACAATTCTACGAATTAAAGGTTCGCACCCCCAAAGATGTGATCGAATGGATGGACCTTTCACCGACGCAAATCGAACTGGTGGTCACCAAGAGGGTCGGTTGATCGTCCTTGGGATTGAAACATCCTGTGATGAAACGGCAGCAGCCATTTCACAGGATGGCCGCATTCTTTCTTCTCAAGTCAGCACCCAAACCATTCACAGAAAATATGGTGGTGTTGTACCCGAGATTGCTTCAAGAGAGCATGAAAAACTCCTCAATGAAATGGTGGTGGATACACTCCAAATTGCCAATCTTTCCAAAGCGGATTTAGATGGTATTGCCGTCACACAAGGACCTGGACTCTCCGGTACATTGATTACGGGTGTATGTTTTGCCAAAGGGTTGGCCCAAGGACTCCAGTTGCCCATTATTGGGGTTAATCATTTAGAAGCTCATATCTTTGCGAACTTTCTGGCTGATCCAGCGTTAACATTCCCATTCATCTGCTTATTGGTCTCAGGCGGCCATACACAAATTTGGTACGTGGATGGATTGGGAGATTACGATCTCATGGGTGAAACACGGGATGATGCTGCAGGAGAGGCCTTTGATAAAGGTGCCCGGATATTAGGATTGGGGTACCCCGGTGGACCGGAAATTGAAAAATTGGCAACCCAAGGGGATATGCATACGATTGAATTTCCAAGAGCATTAATGCAAAATCAAAATTTAGAGTTCAGTTTCAGCGGATTAAAAACAGCATTACTTTATCATATGGAATCCAATCAAGATACATCAAAATCAGATGTAGCTGCCAGTTACCAGTTTGCCATTATTGAAGCATTAGCAACAAAACTAAAATGGGCCATGGAAAAATCAAATTGTGACACCTGTGTCATTGCCGGTGGTGTGGCAGCCAATCAATTTATGAGGGATTATGTAAAGGAAATAATGCCCCAAAAAAAGATTATTTTCCCTGCACTATCCTATTGCACAGACAATGCGGCAATGATTGCCTATTTGGGTGAATTATATTTGAATTCGGAGAAAACATCTTCAGTTGATTTTCCCATTCTGCCCAATATGAAATTGGCCTAATTGATGGATCTGCAATTTTTGCATGGATCTGATCCTGTTTTTTGGATTGGCCTTTTGAGTGCCCTTGGGCTTGTGGTATTACTATATCGAATTTTGCCGAATGAAAAATGGTATCCGATCCTATTGGGTTTACGTGCATTCATATTGTTATCCATTTTATTTTTATTATTGAATCCTGTACTTACGGTTCGATCCGAAAAATCTCAACAGTTGAATTGGGCGATTTTTGCTGATAATTCCGCCAGTATTAATAATCATAAAACACCTTCATTAAGTGCAATTCAATCCGGCTTAACCTCTCTCGTCAATCAATTGTCCGAAAAAAATATTGATATAGATTTTTATCGTTTTGATACTGAAATATCAAAAGAAAATAATTATACAATTGATGGAAATGGTGTGACCACCAATCTCGGACTTA
Source organism: Fidelibacterota bacterium TCS55 (assembly GCA_001577025.1). Lineage (GTDB taxonomy): Bacteria > Fidelibacterota > Marinisomatia > Marinisomatales > TCS55 > TCS55. The sequence continues at coordinate 11,285 of LSCF01000030.1, forward strand.
TTCCAAATATTGTAGAGAAAGATGCTTCAACACTGGCAGGCGCTATTGTTATTTCTGATGGATTGATTACAGAAGGAAAAAATCCTCTGGATGACCTGAAACAATTGTCCATACCTATCCATACCATTGGCATTGGGACAGGGAGCGAATTGGTTGATGTATCGGTTCAATCGATTGATGTGCCTACTGTTGTGCTCAAAAGCGATGGTGTACAGGTAAAAGCGATTGTGCAATCTATGGGGCAAACTCAAGATCGGCTAAGCGTATCATTATATCACGGCAAGAAACTTTTAGGCTCAAAGCATATTCGGATAGTGGGGCAGGGCGCTAAGAAAGAAGTGCAGTTCCGGTTTACACCAAAAGAAATTGGACAGCAAAACTATGAGGTTCGTATTTCATCGGTAGAAGATGAAATCAATATTGTCAACAATCGCCAGTCTTTTCATTTACTGGTATTAAAAGATCAATATAAAGTGGCATTAATTACAGGGAGTCCCAACAAAAATACATCCACATTGAAACGATTGTTAAAGAAAAATCCACGCATTCAATTGGATCATTATATAAGGATTTCAGAATCTCGTTTTAAGCCGGCAATCAATTCATTTTGGTCTACACCTTATGAATTAATCATTTTGGATAACTATCCCATTAAACCATTATCTGAAAATTTCATAAGAATCCTAGGTAAAAAAGTTGTTACCCATCAGTCGGCCATGATGCTATTGGCCGGCCCGAACCAATCCAATCATTCTTTAAAAGGATTGACGTCAATTTTGGGCGTTACCGTACGTGACAGTATTAATTCGGATGAACCATCCTATTGGGAATTCACATCTGAATCGGCAGACTTTAAGAGTGATTATTCACCCCTCACCCAAGGATTGAATCTATCAACTGATGGAGATTATTCGGAAGAATTGGCAATTTATGAATCCGGTTGGCCGTTATGGGCTCGAAATCAAAATGGTAATATTCGTACGTCAGTGATTACGGCAACAGATCTACATGTGTTACACTATCAACAACGAGATCACGATACACAAAATCCATTTTCGTATATCATTAATGGATCTACCGATTGGTTGCTAAAATCAGGGGGAGCCTACGAAAATTATTTTCGCCTGAATAAGGATCGGTATCAGCAAGGAGAGATGGTCCAAATAACAGGTACCCAACCATTTACATCTAGTCAATCTGATCGGAATGCTTCAATTAACATCTATGATGGACCAACAAATCTATTTTCAAGAGACATTACCTACAATATTGAAACAAATCGGTGGGAAGGTGTATTCAGAGCACCCAAGCCGGGAAATTATACTTTCGCCATTCAAATGGGGTTAGATGAATCATCCATACTATCCGGTCAGTTTCAGGTATTGGAAAGTCAAATTGAATTGAGCCAAGTATATTTGAATAAACCATTATTAACCTCTATAGCGAAAGCGAGTAAGGGCCGATATGTAGATTGGCAGAATCGGTCTGAGCTCATTGATTCAATTTCACAAAAAGTTCGCCGTGAATTCAAGGCAGATGTCATTAAATTCAATGAGAATAAAACATTCTTAATGGTCATGATTCTATTTTTGTGTATTGAATGGATTGTTCGTCGTCAAAAAGGATTATCTTAAGCTTAAGGGTTCATTAACTTTATGAAAAAAATTACCATTATTGGAACAGGGTACGTGGGATTGGTCAGCGGTGCAGGCATCGCTGAATTTGGCCACCATGTAACCTGCGCAGATATTGATCTAGAAAAAATAGATCAATTAAAGAGAGGAGAAATCCCTATTTATGAGCCGGGATTAGATGCTCTGGTTTCGGACAATGTAAACAATGGACGACTATCATTTTCGAACGAAGTTAAGTCATGTATTGAAGTAGCTGACATTATATTTATTGCTGTAGGTACACCCCAGGGCCATAATGGTGAAGCAGATTTGAGTGCAGTAAAGACCGTGGCTGAAACCATTGGTACCCATATGAATGGATATACGCTTATTTGTACCAAGAGTACCGTTCCCATTGGTACCGGAAAAATGATTGAATTGATCATTAAATCAAAAAACCCAAATGCAAATTTTGATTATGTATCCAACCCGGAATTTTTACGTGAAGGGGCTGCTGTAAAAGATTTTCTTCATCCTGACCGCATTGTGGTGGGAACTCGATCAGAAAAAGCGGCATCCATTATGCGGAATGTATATCGGCCACTTTATATCAATGAAACACCCATCGTTGCCACTACAGTTGAAACTGCAGAAATGATTAAATATGCCTCCAATGCATTTTTGGCCTTAAAGATCAGTTATATCAATGAAATTGCCAACCTTTGTGAAGCGGTGGGCGCAAATGTCCATGAAGTGGCAAAAGCCATGGGGCAGGATGGACGAATCAGTCCAAAATTTTTACATCCAGGTCCTGGTTTTGGGGGTTCCTGTTTTCCAAAAGATACAGAAGCATTGGCGGCCACAGGTCGTGAAAATAGTGCACCCATGCGTACCATTGAAGCAGCGATTCAAACCAATACGAACCAAAAATTGAAAATGGTAGATAAATTAGTGGCATTATTAGGCGGCGATGTGAAAGGTAAAACAGTGGCTATATTGGGACTGGCTTTTAAGCCCCAAACCGATGACGTTCGGGACGCAGCATCACGGGTTATTATTCCTGAATTGGTGGATAAGGGTGCAACAGTTCATGCTTATGATCCTATTGCCATGGACAATTTCAAACGTCACCATTCAGATATTTCATATTTTGAAAACTGGCAAGCCGCAGTGTTGGGTGCGGATGGAGCAGTCATCTTAACAGAGTGGAATGAATTCAGGGGCATGGATTTATCGGATCTCAAATCCAGAATGGCATCACCAGTTATTTTAGATACAAAAAATATTTTAAGTATTCAGCAACTCAAATCATTGGGATTCACTTTTGACAATGTAGGGCGAACAGCAATTTGATGAAAATTGAAAAAACAGCCATCCCTGATCTGGTCCTGATTAAACCTCAGATTCATGGAGATGAGAGGGGTTACTTTTTAGAATCCTTTAAAGAAACGGAATTCTCTGCCCTAGGATTGCCTACAGGTTTTGTACAGGATAATCAGTCCAAATCCAAACGGGGTGTATTGCGGGGGCTCCATTATCAATTAAAATATCCTCAAGGGAAATTGGTATGGGTTACCCACGGAAAAGTATTGGATGTGGCTGTGGACATCCGAAAAGGATCACCTACTTTTGGTCAATCCGTATCCACTCTTCTGGATGATGAGAATCATCACCGGTTTTATGTACCTCCCGGTTTTGCCCATGGTTATTATGTATTATCGGAAACGGCCTTGTTTCAATATAAATGTACAGACATTTATCATCCTGAAGATGAATACGGTATAAAATGGGATGACCCTGATATTGGTATTTCTTGGGGAGATGGGGATAAATTCGTGTCTTCCAAAGATGCACGATTATCCACGTTGAAGGATATGGATGAAGTCCTATTGCCACAATATGAAATGATAGACTAAATGATTTCCGTAGATTTAATTCGAAAACAAACTGATCTTGTTCAAGAAAAATTGACATGTAAAGGTGAAAATATTTCTTTAGATAACTTGCTCAAATTGGATGGGGAATATCGAGAGCATTTATCTAAAGCCAATGATCTCCGGGCAGAACGCAATAAAGCGTCAGAAGATATTGCCAAAGCCAAACGGGCCGGTGAAAATGCAAATGAAGCAATTTCGGCCATGCGAAGCGTAGGTGACGAAATTAAATCTTTGGAGGAAAAAGCCCAGTCTCTAAAATCTGAAATAGAAGAACATTTATTGGGGATACCAAACTTACCCCATGATTCCGTGCCCACAGGTAAAGATGCATCTGATAATGTTGAAGTCCGGCAATGGGGCACACCTTTAGAATCTGATTTTGAGTTAAAGGACCATTTGACATTGGGTGAAAATTTAGGCCTTTTTGATTTCGAACGAGGAGCCAAAATCTCCGGATCAGGTTTTCCGCTCTATACGGGAAATGGCGCCAAATTAGAACGGGCTCTGATTAACTATATGTTGGATGTGCAAACGGAACAACATGGCTATAAAGAGGTATTTCCACCTTTTGTTGTTCGTTCTGACTCTGCTACAACCACAGGACAACTTCCCAAATTTGCTGAAGATATGTACCCTTCTGAAAAGGATGGGTTATGGTTGATTCCTACGGCAGAAGTGCCTGTCACTAATATCCATAAAGATGAAATTCTTTCTGAATCCCAATTACCCATCAATTATGCCGCCTATTCTGCATGCTTCCGACGTGAGGCAGGTTCTTATGGGAAGGATACGCGCGGATTTTTGCGTTTGCACCAATTCAATAAAGTAGAGTTGGTAAAATTTGTAAAGCCTGAAACTTCTTATGATGCCTTAGAAGCGTTGGTTACACATGCAGAAGCAATTCTCCAATCTTTGGAACTGCACTACCGCGTGGTTGAATTATGCGCTGGCGATTTAAGTTTTTCGGCAGCCAAATGTTATGATTTAGAATTATGGGCACCTGGAGAAGGGAAATGGCTCGAAGTGTCTTCTTGCAGCAATTTTGAATCATTTCAAGCCAGACGTGGTAACATCCGTTATCGCCGCGAAGATGATAAAAAAGTAAAATTTATTCATACCTTGAATGGTAGCGGTGTAGCCACACCAAGATTGTTGGTTGCGCTGTTGGAAACATATCAAAATGAAGATGGATCCATAACTGTACCGAAACCATTGCAGCCTTATGTAGGGGCGGAGGTGCTTCATTAATATCCGATCCCTTTGGTTTTTATTGAATATAGTTGTTTGGACGATTTTTTTTGCCACCATTGGGTTGATTGGATGTTTATTTGAGTGGCGGGGAAAATTCTTGGGATGGATTGCTAGAATTTGGGGTAAAGTCATCCTAAAGGTGGGTGGAATTCAATATAAGGTCAATGGATTAGAGAACTTGGATCCGAATAGCCATTATGTTTTTGCCGCCAACCACGAATCGGCCATGGACATTCCATTAACATTTGCCAGTTTACCTTTTCATATTGTTTCCATATCCAAAATTGAACTCAAACGGATACCCATTTTTGGATGGGCCATGATGGCAGGGGGGCATTTTTTTGTAGATCGCCGTAACCATAAACAAGCAATGAAGTCTTTGGAGAAAGCCAAGAAATCCATGACAAAAAATCCACGATCCATCATTTTATATCCCGAAGGAACACGATCGATGAATGGGGAGATTATGCCCTTCAAAAAGGGTGGATTGATATGGGCCTTACAAATGGGTGTGCCGGTTGTACCTGTGGCTCTTTGCGGCACACGAGATACACTAAAAAAAAAATCATTGGTATTGAAAAATCATCCCTTAACAGTAGAGGTTGGAGCACCTATAGAAACGGCTTCATTGACTTTTGAAGATCGACAGCAGTATGTCGCAAATGTGCAGCAAGCCGTAGTGGCATTAAAAGCCAAATGGCAAGAGAATGGATAAAGTTAGTTATCTAATCCCAGATGAAATGACGCATACGCCGTCACGAATTTCAAATTCTAGTGTTAATGAAAAACAACTTGAATCACAATGGTTTCAGTATAAAACAGGTGATGTCATCCATGATATTCATGGTAATGCAATATTAATAATTGATTTGGGGGTGGTGAATCGGAATGAAGGTCCTGATATTCGAGGGGCGATACTATTTTCAAATGGCCAATTATTAAAAGGGGATATTGAAATCCATCGCCGAACAAGAGATTGGTTCTACCATGGCCACGAAGCAGATTCAAATTATAACCATGTTATTTTGCACCTTGTCCATCAATTGGACAGGGATGACTATCTGTTGCGCGGGCACATTCATTGTATCTCTGAAATAAATCCAGTTATTCAATGTGATTTATCAATCAATAATTTGAATCAATTATTTGAAACCACACTTGTAAACATGGGTATGAATCGTTTTCAGGAAAACGTGAATCGGTATCGTCATCATGCATGGCGCGATAAAGTTCTTGAAGATTTATGTCATCTTCTGGGAAAAGGCGGCAATGAATCTGCCTTTCTTCAATTGCTTACTCACTTTAAAAATAATGGAAAAACTGATCCATCCATTCACTGGCATCGGCGGGGTATTCGCCCCAATGCATGGCCGGAAAAACGAATTGGAATGGCGCTAAATTTATTTACATATTTTCTACAGTTGGAGGAGATGCCCAGAGCAGTACCAGTGGAAATAATGCATTCAGTAACAGGGCACTTTTTGACAGAATTGAAAGGCAATATTCTGTATCCACTTATGGGAGCAAATGCACTAATTCATGGTGATGCTAAAGAATATGGAGTGGTTAAAAGAGAGTGGTTGTGCTTAAAATTGAATGCACCTTACGGCCGGTTTCAAAAGCAGTTTGGTCAGGTACTCTCCAACAGATCGATTAAAAATTTCGCCCTATCCCAAGGGCTTTTATGGTTAGAAAATCATTGGTGCAAGCAAGACCATTGTTCTGTTTGTCCCCTAAAGGAATTTCATGGAAGCACTATCCATAACTGAAGCGAAGGCCAAGTTGGCTGAACTGAAAGCAGCAGGAAGTAAGATTGTGTTTACCAACGGCTGTTTTGATATCATTCATGAGGGACATAAAACCTATTTAAGTGGGGCAAAGGCTTTGGGCGATTTTTTAATCATCGGATTGAATTCTGATGCCTCCGTAACAAAATTAAAAGGGCCGGGTCGTCCGGTGAATGGCGAAGCGCTTCGCGCGTCCAACCTACTAAGATTATCCTATGTGGATGCGGTGACCATTTTTTCGGAAGAAACACCAAAGTCACTCATCGATGAACTCCGACCGAACATATTGGTGAAGGGGGGCGACTATAATACGGATGACATTGTAGGTGCAGATCGGGTCAGAGCCGATGGAGGAGAAGTGGTCACACTGCCATTTGTTTCTGGATTTAGCACAACAAAAATAATAGAAAAACAGGCGGGAAAAGGCTTGACTGGGGAAGAGGTCTCCGACTAATTTCGCCACCTAAAAATACCCTAAATATTAATGAAACAGACATTTACACGAATTATTAACCTGATTATTCTGGTGGCCGGCATTTCTTTTGGCCAGGAAACAAATCAACAGATCCAAGAGGATACCCAATCCTATGAAAATGGTAATGGGATTGATATTACTCAGAACCGATTGCCTCAATTATTAAGGGATGTAAAGGTACTCCTTTCTGATGCCCTCATTGCGGATGTGATGGATGACACTTTAGAAGTGGTATACACATTAAACCGAATTTTTGATCTGTTAACTGAAGCAGAACAATATGGTGAAATGGACGATGAAGATCATGATGAGTTTGACCGTTTTGAATCTTCATTGGTAGAGCTATATATCCATCGGTTTAATACATTAGATAATGAAGAAGCAACCGTAACGGCCGAACATCTACGAATTGATGTAACGTCTATGACAGAGCCCCTAGAAGTAGAAATGGGTGCATCTCAGTTTACAGTTGTGGAAGACAGGGATGGGCATATTCCACTGGTTCGAAATAAAAAAGTAGATCAATTCATCAATTATTTTCAAACCAAAGGGAAGCGGCAATTTGAAATCTGGCTGGATCGATTGGATGTTTATGGACCCATGATTAGTCAAATTCTAGATGAGTGTAATTTGCCTCCTGAATTACTCTATTTGGCCATGATTGAATCGGGTCTAAATCCAAAAGCATATTCAAGAGCGGCCGCCAATGGCATGTGGCAATTCATTTATTCCACCGGAAAAATGTACGGCTTAGAACGAAACTGGTACATTGATGAACGGCGAGATCCGGAAAAGGCCACACGTGCGGCTTGCGCATATATAACCGATCTTTATGGTGAATTTGATAATTGGTATTTGGCATTGGCTGCATATAACGCAGGGGAGGGGCGGATTAGACGCGGTACGCGATTACATCAAACATCTGACTTTTGGCAGCTCCATTCATTACCGAGAGAAACACGAAATTTTTTCCATATTATCTAGCCGTTGCAATAATTGCAAAGAGCCCGGAAGAATATGGTTTTGAAACATATTCAGAAAAGAGAAAAGCCCCTTTTGAATTTGATATTGTAGAGCTGGAGAAAAGCGCTGACCTAACTGTTATTGCACAGGCTACAGGAGTCACATTAAAGACCATTCAATATTATAACCCTGAATTGCCGGATGCTGTTGCAGGAAGCGCCTCAGAAGATGTAACCCAAAGCTGTGTTGACCTAGACCACCACGATGAATTCCCCGGCCAATACAACGGAGACTTTACAGGCATACCTGAGCCATACAAGGAGTCAAACCAAGAATGGTCAATACATCTACACTCTTACTACAACAACTCAAAAGAACAATGTTTCAACAGCTCAGACTCAGAAATAAATTGCCCAGAAGACC
>LSCF01000031.1 GCA_001577025.1 Fidelibacterota bacterium TCS55
TCATGGACTGAAGGAGAGTGTAAATAAAATATATTAGAGGCCCGAAATCCCGTTGGGTCTCTTTTGAAGAACCGGTAATTTCCCCGACATTTTTTCGAGGTAAATTTTTGCAAATCGTTCTCGCTACACATAATCGCGGTAAAATGGAAGAAATGGCTCAAATATTGGATCATCTTTCTGTTGAACTTCTTACACTAGATGCTTTTCCTATAATTGGAGATATCCCCGAGACGGGCAGCACCTTAAAAGAGAATGCATTTATTAAGGCGGAAACCGTCCATCAAATAACCGGATTGCCTGCCTTGGCTGACGATACGGGATTAGAGGTGGATGCACTTAATGGGGCTCCCGGTGTTTACTCCGCTCGATATGCAGGCGAGAATGCCACCTTTGAGGATAACTGCAATAAGATGCTATCTGAACTGGATGGTCTGCCTATGGAAGAACGGACGGCGCGATTCAGAACCGTGATTGCATTCGTGACAGGCGATCAAAATGAATGGACAGAAGGAAAGGTCGAAGGGGCCATATTAGACCACAAAGAAGGAGATGGAGGATTCGGGTTTGATTCAATTTTTTACTATCCACCACTCAAAAAGACCTTCGCATCTCTTGAAAAAGAAGAAAAGAATAGTGTTTCACATCGTGGGAAAGCTTTACGTAATTTCTCAGTCATCCTCGAAAAATGGATAAAAAACAATGTACGTCAAACATAAGGAGCTGACTATCGCCTCAACGTTAACGGATTAATGTAACCGCTCGTCGGTATCACTGGGTCCAAAAGGGCCTTGTTAACTCAAATAATGGAGGTGGATTTCGTGTCAAAACGAATCCGTTTTGTCAGCATATGCTTATGGTTGACCGTATTGTTTCCCCTATACGGCCAAGGGGGTGCGTCCATCCATGACCTCCCAGAGAATTGGCATCCCGACTCTCCATTCCTCTATAATCCAGATAAACAGTATCTTTATTCGCTGGCTATGCCTCATGATTCTGCCACCTATCAGCCGCGGAATCTCATCCGACTACCATTCATTATTGTGCGAAAAATTGAGGTAGCCAAGGATTGGTCTACAATCACATTTACAGGCTTGTATTTTGGTGAGTCACTCAATGTCCCTTTTGTGGCGCCCGTGGATTGGTACGTGAACCGACAAATAAAGGTGAATCGACAATTGGCCATGCATAAGGCCATTCACGATACGACCACTTTGAGGAAACCAAAATCTCAAATCTTACAGGATAATCGCGGACGAGGCATTGAGGTGATTGGAGTAGATGTGGCGAAACTGGGTCGTGTTTCCTTAACTGCTCGAGGCAATGTAACCGTAAAAGGGAATCTTGTATTTCAGGACCAGGAATTGATTCGATCCAAAGTAAATGAAACCCAAAATACCCATTTAGAATTTGACCAGACCCAGCGCATCAGTGTAGAAGGGAAGATAGGGGAACGGGTGTCTGTAAATGTGGATCATGATTCAGAACGGGACTTTAGTTGGGAGAATAATATCCGAATCAATTACAAGGGTGAAGAGGATGATATTATTCAGTCTGTGGATGCAGGAAATGTATCCCTGACTCTCCCGGGATCTCAATCCCTCATGGGTTCTGCCAGTCACCAAGGATTATTCGGTGTAAAAACTGTATCCAAACTAGGGCCCATGAATGTAACGGCCATCGCATCCGTGGTGAATACAGAGAAGAAATCTCAGGAATATAAAGGGAAAAGTGAGGCTCAGACCTTTCAGATTAAGGATTATAATTATGTCAAGAATCAATATTTTTATGTCCATGAATGGTTCCGGAATGGAGTTGTTACATCCAACCAAGGCCGCCCCATTATTATTCCATCATTTTATCCCTTAAAGGATGGACTCCATCAAATCGGGAATGTAGTAGTTCGGAATTTTGAATTATACCAATTGGATCAATCTACTAACTCCGAAACCAACCCTGGAACGGCCTATGCCGATCTATCTCAACCTAATGAAAGTCATGATCAGACCGGTAATTTCAAACGATTAGAGCAAGGTCAGGATTATGTCCTTAGCGAAGATTTGGGCTATATCCGACTACGGCAAAAGGCCAGCGATGAAGTGTTGGGCTGTACCTATGTGATTGCAGATCGCACCACCGGGGATACACTGATGGTTGTGGGTGAAGGCATATCCACTGGGAACGACTATCTAAAAATGAAAATGCTGAAGCCTAAAAATTTGACCCCAAGTCATCCCGTTTGGCTCCTCATGTTTAAAAATGTGTACTATCTGGGAACAACCAACATCAATCGCGATGGATTTGATTTGCGCATCGTGAATGATCGTCTCCCCGTGCCGAGCCATTTGGATCCACAGGGGAATCCATACATTACCCAATTTGGGTTGGATAGTTTGAACGAAAGCGGCGTCAGGTCGGCTGACCAGAAAATTGATTTGTCCAACGGAAATATTGTGAGTTTAAGTGATGGTGTATTGTTTTTTCCTACCTATCATCCATTTGCGGCAGACACCCTTCCCGATGGGAATCAAGCGACGGGACTCCAAGGATCACTGGGGACGGGTAAAATGTATTTTAGTACACAACGAACGCAAATTACCAACGACAGCCGTTTCACCATCGAAGTGGATTATGCAAACCAAAGCGCCACCATCAATTTAGGGTTTATGATTGTAGAAGGAAGTGAGCAAGTCTATAAGGGTGGCGTATCTCTAAAACGAGGCATCGATTATCAAGTAGATTATTTTAGCGGCACCATTGTTTTGGCTGATGATGTGGATCCCAATGCGGACATTAAAGTGATTTATGATAAACATCAGTTAGTCACATTTGATAAAAAAACAATTCTCGGTGTTCGCTCTCAAATGGATTTCGGAGAAAATTCATTCATTGGTGGTACGGCACTATACTATAATCAATCGGTGGTGAATGAAAAAGTAGAGGTGGGCTATGAACCCATGCGAAACTTTATTTGGGGATTAAATGGCCGCTTTCAACAGGATATGCCCATGGTCACCCGCGCTCTGGATAAAATGCCTGCTATTGAAACGGATAAACCATCTTCTTTTTCTATTGAAGGTGAATTTGCCCAGATTTTGCCCAACCCAAATCCGATTAACAATCGGGCCACCGGTGACCCCAATGGTGTGGCATTTATTGATGATTTTGAAGGGTCCAAACGAACCACATCGATACCCATCCTGCGTCGATTTTGGCGTGAATCATCTGCCCCCGTTGATATGATTACGGGCGAATCCCTTGACCAGCGAAAACGGGGTCTATTAAAATGGTTCAATCCATTTGTGCAAACGCGGACCAAAGATATTTGGCCCAACCTCTCCACATCACTCCGGGCCCAAAATGAAACGACGGATATTATGATTCTGGAATTTAATAAGCGAGCCCACCAAGAAACGGTAAGTAATGATTCAGTATGGGGTGGAATCATCACTCCATTCTATTCCGGTGATTATGACCAGACTCAAACCAAATTTTTTGAAATTTGGATGAAAGGAGAACGAGGTAAAATCACCATAGACTTGGGACAGATTAGTGAAGATAGAGATGGAAATGGTATTTTAAATACAGAAGACATTCCCGTGGGTGGACTGATTGGTGATGGTATTTTGGACGACGCAGAAGATGTGGGGCTGGATGGATGTACGGATGGCTATGAAGATGGGTGGGGAGCTTGTTTAGATCTGGAAGGGCCATCGTACAGCGACTACCTTGGGTCCGGTGAAACGAAATTAATCAATTCATTTAGTGATGTAGATCCCCAGGACCCGAATGGAGATAATTGGGAATATTCTGAAGGCAGTAATGACTATTCACGAATTAACGGGACGGAGAAAAATGCTCTGGATGCAGGCCGATATCCCGATACAGAAGATTTGGATAGAACTGGATTTTTGGATCGATCAAATGATTATTTCACCAAGTCATTTTCATTGACTGATACCACTTACCTTGCAGGTGAAACAAGAAAAGATGGCGTGGCGACGGGTTGGCGATTATTCCGAATTCCACTTGTCGATTTTGAAAAAAGCAATCCGGGACAAGATCGAGAATGGAATAATATTCACCATCTGCGCATTGGTGTCAGTGATATAGATAAAAAAACATATATTCAGGTTGCCAAAATTGAATTGGTAGGTAACGAATGGCAGGAATTGGGAATCGCTGCCGATTCATCCGAAATCTATTCCAAAGAAAATGCCGATTCTGTTTTTGCCATTTCCGTCATTAATACGGATGATAATGCCAACTATAAACCGCCTGAAGGGGTACAAGGGGAATATGACCGGATTAATCAAATCCGATCGAAAGAACAATCCTTGGTGATGAAGTTCACTGAATTGCCAGGACGGGCCAGTGGTGCGGCCATGAAATCCCTTATTGCTTTGAGTGGGGAGCGGGCACAAAGTTATTTATCCTACGATAAAATGAAAATGTATGTACATGGCATGAGCCCCTGGATCACCCATGAACATACGAATGTGGATTTTTTCATGCGATTTGGTTTTGGTGAGAATTTTTATGAAGTGACACAACCTGTTTATGATGGATGGGATGAAGGGTTGGGGCGAAATTCTATCGAATTAGATTTAGAATGGCTCACAGGCCTAAAGCTTCAGGATTCCAGTTCGGTGAAAAAATTCAATGAGACTGATGTCTTCATGGATTCAGTCAATTTTAAGGAATATCGATTTACAGATGAAATGGGTGTGGAGACTGGCAAGATGATTCGCATTAATGGACAGCCTGCACTCAATCGTATCCAGTTTTTTATTGTTGGAATCCGAAACAATGCAGAAACGCCTATCAGTGGAGAAGTATGGCTTGATGAATTGAGACTCAGCGGTGTGAATCGGGATAAAGGGATTTCTATGCGGGTTCAAAGCCGTGTAAAAATGGCCGATGTGATGAATACATCTTTTGCATACCGAAGGCAGGATGCGGACTTCCATATGTTGCAACGGCGATTGGGTTCGAACAAATCCAACGAAAGTTTTAATGTGAATTCATCCTTCAATGTGGACAAATTTTTACCAAAAGATTGGGGAATCAAAATTCCCATTTCAGCTACATTGGCCAATACTATCAGCCGACCAAAATATTTCCCCGGACAGGATATTCTTGTGGATGAATCCAATGCACCCGATTCAATTTTGGCCCAATCCAATGCAGTAACGCTTACCATCGCTGCATCAAAAACATCAAAATCTGATAATAAGTTGCTGAAGTATACCCTAGATAGAATGAACACACGATTCTCAATGAATAGGCGATCCTTGTCTAATGAAATTCAAAAAGAAGTCTTGAATGAAACTTATAATGGTAATTTGACTTACATATTGCCATTTGGACGGAATAATTATGTCATGCCATTTAAGTGGTTGTCTGTGGTCCCTTGGGTGGGAGAAAAGCTAGGGAAGACCCACCTTTACTACACGCCGGCTTCTATTAATGCATCTATGAATTTCAGTGAACGGTTAACCCAAAAAACACCACGCCGTGGTAATAAATCGCCGGATGATTATAATTTTGGATTAAATCAAACCTATGCACTGGATTATAAAATGACGGAATCAGTCAACACAAAATTTAGCCGTGCCATCAAAAGCAATATGAATGATTATAGAGGATATATGGCCAATGCTATTACAAATATGGATGCGGGGGTCGTGACAGATATTACCGAAAGTTTTACCTCTTCATTTTCTCCAGTGCTCATGGATTGGCTAAAGCCCACTTTTACCTATTCAGCTAATTACCGCTGGAATAAGGCCAGAGATGGTAATGTCGAAGGGGCAAATATTGGTAATCAACTTCGCTTTTCATCAGGGATAAGTTTATCACCCACCAAATTAGTTGAATTGGTTTATAAGCCTTCCACCGGTCGAGCTGCACCGCCAAAGCGAACCACTACACGCCCACCACCTAGATCACGCACCCGACCCAGAGGAAAACCTTTTAGCGAAGAAGAAGAAATTTCCGGGCGGGAATCTGTGAACCGCGCAGCCGAGGCCCAAGCAGAAAAGGAAAAAAAGGATAAACCAAAACGGGATAGTAAATTTTTGAAAAAGGTCCATGGCCTCACCAAAAAATTCAATCCCATAAATCTCACATATACAGAGAATGTGAACAAAACAGGAATGGGCGTTATGGGTGTAGTGCCATGGGAATATCGATTGGGATTCCAAAAAGAACATGGGCTCGATCATTCGGAACAGGTGGGGACCAATACAGGGAATTTCGACCATAAGCGTGATTTTTCTGTACGTTCTGGATTAAACCTAACGCGTGCACTCACCATTTCTTTTAATTATGCCCAAAATTTGTCCAGCAATCTGAGAGGGTCAGGATTAGAACAGCGAACCATGTCCAGAGATTATTTATCCTATGGGAGTCATCTTGAAGATGGTTTTCCATTTGTAGGATGGTCTGTTCGCCTCACTGGATTGGAGCGAAATAAATTTATCGGAAAATTTGTCCGCACCCTCAGTTTGGACCATGTGACCAATGGTAAAGAAACCCGGGCCTGGCAGTTTGATCAATTTGGCGGACCCAACATGTCATTTTTTGGCATTGATGATTTCATTGCGGATTATGGAGATAAAGAGCGAACCTCTCGCGTCAATATGAATTTTGCTCCCTTAATTGGTGCTACCCTATCCCTAAAAAAAGGGATCGCCATTACCATGCGTCACAATCGGACACTATCTAAAGAGACAACAGCCAACGGTGGGCAAAAGGTATTCAATGACAATTCTTACCTGCTTACAGCCAATTATACCCATCGTGGCGGGTTTAATATTCCTATACCATTTTTCGATAATTATAAGGTGAATAATCAAGTTAACTTCACCTTCAATTTTGACATGAATAAAAATCGAACACTCCAAAAAGCACAAGAAGCAACCAAGTTTGCTGAGACGGCATTTACATCCAGTTGGAAAACCGGTATCCGTCTCACCTATACATTTTCAAAGTCCGTGAGCGGTAGTATGATCTGGGAATACCGTGAAAGCGATTCAAAACATACAGGAAAGAAAATTGATAGAGATTTCGGTTTTGATGTTAACTTGGCGATTAGAGGATAATGAATAAATGAAAAAAACCATCCATATCATTAGTATTTGCATTTTCACATTTGTGGGGTGCCAAGCCCAAGTACCTCAGTTTGATGGGGATAAAGCATTTTCACACCTAGTGGCCCAATGCAATTTTGGCCCACGAAACCCCGGATCGGACGGCCATAAAAAAGCTTTGGCATACTTTATCGATGTGCTTTCTCCACTGGCAGATACCGTGTTCACACAACCTTTTGAAGACACCATGCCGCGGACTGGCAAAATCGTACAGATGCATAATGTGGTTGCACAGTTTAATCCTGATGCCAAAAAACAGATTATGATTTCTGCCCATTGGGATACACGCCCTTGGGGAGATAGGGGCACCAGTATTATGGGGAAAAATCAACCCATTATGGGGGCGAATGATGGTGCGAGCGGGGTGGCTGTTATTTTGGAATTGGCGCGCATTTTTCATGACGATCCACCAAAGGTTGGCATCAGTCTCGTTCTTTTTGATGCTGAAGATTACGGCACTACGGGTGACTCTTGGACCTATTGCATCGGCTCTCAATATTTTGCAAAAAATGTGCCAATACCATATCCGGCTTATGCCATCAATTTGGATATGGTGGGCGATAAAAATTTAGAATTGTATATTGAGCGATATTCCTATCAGCAAAATCCAGCATTGGTATTGGAACTTTGGGATTTAGCTGCATCATTAAAATTGCCCGCATTTAAAAAACAGGCAAAATTTATGATCTTTGATGACCACGTTCCACTTTACGAAATTGCAGGCATCCCTGCAGTAGACATTATTGATTTTGATTATCCCAACGACCAAATTAATTATCATCATACCCATAACGATGTGGTGGCCAATTGCTCACCCCAAAGTCTTTGGCAAGTGGGTACATTAATGGTAAATCATATTTATACCGAAAAATGAAGAATCGACTTCCCACCATATTTACCCTTGCAATCCTCTTGCTGATATTCAGTTGTGAAAAGTTATCTCAGGCGGATGATCCTTATCCAATTTCATCTGTAGATTTTGTTTTTCTTCAGGCATCCAATAAACTCTATGTGTCCGTAGAAGCCGCCAAAGGTTATCAAGGTGGTACCCTCGATTCTGTCATGGTGTTATGGCAAGGAATTGATGCATCCAATACTGCAGATACAATTCGTCTGTTAGACGATGGTACATCCGGCGATATGATATCAAAGGATGAGATTTATAGTCGTAAAATTGATAATACCAGTTCAGCATTAAAAAATGTCATTCCCGCTTCAGCGAAGGATTCAGTATTCTTGAGTATCATGGGAATATATAGTGGCAAAAAACTTAGCGAACCCTCAACATTTTTATTGGGCAATATCCGTCCGAAATTGGGATCTGTTTTTGTGCCGGACACGGTGACCAGACCTACTGCCAATCCCGACCCCAATATTACCAATACAGTGAAATTCTCTGTGACGGCCGTTGTAAGTGACCCCAATGGTTTGAATGATATCAAACGGGTGCTATTCCGGTCTTACCATGTTGGGCTGGATTCCATGATGCATGGGGGTAACCCTATTTTGCTTTATGATGATGGGGCAGGAGCCGAGGGCTCCGGCGACCTTCAAAAAGGAGATGGCACATTCACCCGAACCATATCCATGACGGAGAATGCCACAACCGGTACCTATCACTGGACATTCGAAGCCCAGGATCTTTCCAATGCCTATAGTGATACAGTGAAGAAAGTATTGGTGGTCCAATGAGAAAGCTCATCATCTTCATATCTATATTCAATGTGCTGATGGCCCAAGGGTTAGTTCCCGGCACATTCAAAATAAATGTTAGTGAATTTGATACATCAGCATATAAAGGGCTGAAGAGTAATATGATTAGCGATATCGCCCCCCAAGAAGATACATTAGTATGGTTGGGGACCGGCTCCGGCTTGGCAGTCCTGCGGGATACGATTAATATGTATACCATTACATCGAAAGCCGATGCATCTGCAGGTCAATTAACCAATGTGACACCAACGGGTGGTGTGGTAGCCTTGGCTGTCCATAAAAAAACATTATTTGCTGCATTTGCCAAAAGCGGTGAAGACATCACCGTAGGCAATGGATTGATCTATAGCACCGATGCCACCGGGAATTCCATTGACTATACCTATTTCGATCAACCAGTGGATACGGAAGCCGATTCACTAGCGCCATTTGCAAAACGGTTTTTTAAAGGATTGCCCATTACAGTCAAAGAAGCAAATGTTACTTATGATGCAGCCATTTCAGGGAATTATATCTGGATTACCAGTTGGGCTGGGGGCTTGCGCCGATACAATATTCTACAGAAAGTCTGGGAACGGGTCCCGCTGCCCATGGATGGAGATCAGGTGTTAAATACCTGCGAAGCTGCCAGTTATGAAAATACATCCAGTGGATATGTACTGAAGAATTTTTATCTCAATCCGCGAGACCCTTGGGATGGTACATCGACCAAATCTGAAGACCCCAAGACCTATGGGAATCATAACCACAAAGCATTCTCAGTTATGGCATACGGTGATACGGTCTGGGTGGGTACAGCCAATGGCATTAACCGCGGATTGATCGGCGATAACGGTTGTGTAAATTGGGTCCATTATACACCGGTGAATGATGGGCTATCTGGTGGATTTGTTGTGGGATTGGCTCGCCAAGTGACTCAAGGGCAAAGTGTAATCTGGGCAGCAACGGTTACAGCAGGAGCTGGCGAAAAAAGTGGTGTCAGTTTTTCAAATGATGGTGGGGATACGTGGCATACAACCCTTAGCGGCGAACGAGTGTATAATATCACAACTTTTGATTCTACCGTGCTTGTGGCCAGTAAATCCGGATTATGGAAAACAGTTACAGAAAACCCTATGGATGTAGCCAAACCTTGGGCAAGGTATAAACCGGCAAAACAGGCATTACTCATTGGTTCAACGGGGACCTACGCCATGGATGAAATTTTGAGTGATGAAGTGATCGGTGTGGCTTATGATCAGCGCCCATTTTATGGTTCTTCGGCCACTGTATGGATTGGTTCATGGGATGGATTGGCCCGCGCATTGGATCCCAATGGATCTAACTGGAAAGTGTATCGGGCAACATATGATTCAGATAAAGTATATGCCTATCCCAATCCTTTTTCACCCTACGAACATAATCAAATGGGTGGTGATGGGTATGTCCATATTCATGCGAATGTGAAAACATCATTCGTAGTCAAAATGGATATTTTCAATTTTGCCATGGAACCGGTTCTCCAAAAACAATTTGATAGACGCATATCTTCTACAGGCAGTTTAAAATGGAATGGAAAGGATAAGAATGGCCGGTTGGTTGATAATGGCACCTATTTTATTCGCCTTGAATTTGACCAAAAGGTGAAGTGGATCAAATTAATTGTAATAAAATGATGCAAAAATTCAGACCCTATATATTTATCTTTTTGGCCGGCGCTTCCATATTGAGTGCACGGAATTATGCATCATTTGCCGGTGGATTTTTACGTATGGGTGCTTCGGCGCGAGCCATGGCCATGGGAAGTGGGTTCACCGCTGAAATTGATCCTGGATTCGCCGCTTACCATAACCCGGCATCCATGGTGTACTTAACGAAAAGGCAACTGGGCTTCAGTCATCACTTCTTACCATTAGATCGTCGATTTATGGTTGCAAATATTTCTATTCCATTGCCCCCATCTGCCAGCGTAGGATTGGCGTGGGTAAGCGCCGGTGTGGATAATATCGATGGCCGCAATTCCGCCGGAGAGCATACCCAATATCTCTCCACATCAGAGGACGCGTTTATCATTTCATTCGCACAAAAAATCTTACCTTGGTTTTCTGCCGGTCTGAATCTCAAGATACTCAACCATCAACTGCCCATGAACACCATGGATTTGGCCGGCAAAGGGATGGGAATGGATTTTGGCGTTTTCATTCATCCGGAGAATGGTCCGAATTTGGCATTCATGGTGCAAGACCTCAGCTCTCGCTATCAGTGGAAGACAGAAAAAATATTTGAACGGGGGAAGGTCTACGTTGAACAATTCCCAACACTCTATCGTTTGGGTTCCAACTATACCTATAAAAATGTGTATTTGACCGGTGATGCCGGTGTGGTCATGAATGGGAATGAATTATTGGGATACACTATTCGGATTGGTGGAGAATATCCTTATCTAGATCACTACTACATCCGGGGCGGATTGGGTAATGGCCGCATGTCAGTGGGCGTGGGGCTGGATTGGTCCTTGTTAAAAGACAAAGATGGCCGCCTGGATTATGCATTTGTTTTTGAAAATCCTGCAGGGGCTGCCCACATTTTTACTTATGCATTCTCATTTTAAATCAATTCTCATTGCCGGATGTGTTTCCCAAGTTTTGGCAACGGGGACACAGTTTTTATCTATTCCTTCATCGGCATATGACTTAATCAATTTTCACTCTCCCTGGCGAAATCCGGCGGCATTAAATCAAATTAACCGTGCCCCTGAATTGGGGTTTGCTTATGGAAATTGGCTGGCGGGCACCCAGACAGCCAGCATGAAATGGCGCGGACAAATTCGTCAAGCCAGTGGTGGGTTGGATATCCGATATGTGGGCATGGATGATATTGAATTCCGGCCGAACAAACCCACATCACAACCATTGGGTCATTATGTGGCATATGGATTATCTGTTCGGAGTATGGCAGGATGGGCGTATGGTGCACACCAATTTGGCATTGGCTTTCAATTTGTGAATATACAAATTTATCAGGAAAGCGCATCCGGTATGGCAGTTGACCTGGGATGGGGATGGTCATTTAGAGAGAATTTAAAATTCACATTATCCGCACTGAATATGGGGAAAATGAATGCCTTAAGCACATTAAAGCCTGAATTGCCCCAACGCATCATGAGTTCAATTATTTTTGAACAAAAATCATACAGTGCATTTTTGGGCGTGGAATCCAATAACATGGTTCAGAACCCTATCGTTTATTTGGGTGGACAGGGGCATTACAAAAACCTGATTTTTGGCGGATCCTACATGCATACGGATGGCATGAAAAGTATATCCGGTGGAGTGGGTGTTCAGTTTGGGATTTATTCAGTAGCTTATGGCATCCAATGGGGTGACCAGCATTTAGGGATGCCTCAAATGATTGATATTTCAATTCGGTTGCCATGAATTCATCCCATTCAAAAAAAGTCATTATCGGACTGTCTATTGCGGTTCTTTTTTTACTCATCAGTAACATTGCTACTTTGCGAAAACTGGACATGACTTCCCGATCACCCGAAACCGTTCTTGAGGCAGTAACTGATGAAGTTGAAACCATTGAAGATGAAACACCTTCAACATCCATTGTTGGAAAAATTGTGTTGGTCATTGATGATTTTGGATATCGAAATGATGCAGTCTCAGATGGTTTTTTGGCATTGAATGTACCCATTACCTGCGCCATTATACCGGGCCATCGCCAAAGCAGTGAATTTGCAAAAAAAGCCATTGCCGCCGGTCAAGAGGTCATCATTCACATGCCCATGGAATCCACCTTAAATACACCTGGAGAGGATGAATATAAACTGCGATCCGGGATGACCAGTGAAGAAATTGAATGGCGAATGAATGAAGTCTTAAAAGAAATACCCGAAGCAGTGGGTATGAATAATCATCAAGGATCGAAAGCCACTACTAATGGCAAAGTGATGGGTGTAGTAGGATCCGTATTAAAAAAGCATGAAAAATATTTTTTGGATAGCCGTACCGCTTCAAACACCGTGGGAGAAGCGACCATGCGGCAATTGGGTGTGCCCACTGCGCGTCGCCATGTTTTTTTAGACAATGATCCTGAAGTGGAAAAAATTAATGCGCAACTTAATACCTTGGTGAGCGTGGCAAAAAAACGTGGGATTGCCATTGGTATTGGTCATGCCAAACCCAATACACTAGAAGTGTTGAAGCAAAGAATTCCTATACTTGTGAATGAAGGATTCCAGTTTGAGTTTGCATCTAAGGTGGTAGAATAAATGTTAAAGGGGGTTATAAAACGGATCCATATCTTATGCTTCCTTTTCATATTGAATGGACAGGACACCCTAACGGTTATGAGTTATAATGTCCTGCGATTTGACGGTAATACAACCACCCGTGCTGCCTATTTAAAAAAGACCATGGATTATGTGAGACCGGATGTGGTGATGTTCCAGGAAATTGAACATCAAAGCGGGATTGACCTTTTGTTAAATAATGTATTTAATAAAGACAGCACCGTCTTTGCCGCAGGGCCCCTTGCCAGCAATCAATATATGAAAAGCGGTATGATTTATCGGACCTCTGCTTTTGATTTGACTTCAAATGTGTCTCTATCTACGGTGCTGCGGGACATCCCCGGATATACCCTTTCGATTAAAAATGCGCATGCGAATGTATCTCCTTTCACTATTTTCAGCGCCCATTTAAAAGCAAGTCAGGGAGAAGAATATCAGCGGTGGGAAGAAGCGAAAGTCCTCTATGATTATGTGGCCAATCAAGATAGCAATTTTCATTATATCATGGCAGGTGATTTCAATGTATACGATCCCAGCGAACCGGCTTATCGATTATTAACCGATAGCATGACAGTAGACCTTGAAGACCCCATCGGTGATTGGAATCGAAATGAAGGATCTCACGTAGATAAATACACCCAATCTACTAGAAATAGTCAATTAAGTGATGGGGGCGCTTCAGGCGGACTGGACGATCGATTTGATTTCATATTATTCTCAGATCATTTTACCAAAAAAGATCCAGATTTGAAATATGTTGAAGGTTCATACACGGTGATAGGTAATGATGGGAATCATTTTAATACATCCATTATTGATGGCGCAAACAATGCAGTCCCGGACAGTATTGCCGAAGCCATTTATTATGCCTCTGACCATTATCCCGTCGTGGCTAAAATTGCATATACATCAAAATCGTCCACCAGCCCTATTGCCCACGCCGGCGGCGATATTACCGCTGCCATCGGAGATACAGTCACGCTGGATGGGAGTCAAAGTTATGATCCCAACGGGACAATCATTGATTATGCTTGGGATCAGATTTCTGGCCCAGCCATCACATTAAATATGAGCGGATCGGTGAAAGCAAATTTTGTGGTTCCCGACGTCAATCGCACCACCACACTCACATTTAAATTAACTGTATCTGATAATGATGGTGAAGGGGGATCGGACTTTGTGAATGTGGTGGTTCCTATCATTGGCGGTTATACACCTTATGATATTCAATTCACAGAAAACAAAGGTACGGGTGAGGATTGTTACCCATCCGATTTTGAAGGACAAAATGTAGAAGTGACCGGTGTAGTAACCGCCGTTAGGCCGGATCAAACTTATCCCAATTTCTTTTTTCAGGATCCTACGAAAGACGAGTGGGCCGGCATGTTCGTTTATGTAAAAAGTGACTATACA
Source organism: Fidelibacterota bacterium TCS55 (assembly GCA_001577025.1). Lineage (GTDB taxonomy): Bacteria > Fidelibacterota > Marinisomatia > Marinisomatales > TCS55 > TCS55. The sequence continues at coordinate 14,557 of LSCF01000031.1, forward strand.
GCACCATCTGTGGGAGATCTGGTGAAATTAAAAGGGGACGTGGCGGAATATTATGGCATGACTGAGATGAAGAATCTGGATGCCACGGAAATATTATCTTCTAATCATCATGTGGACCCAACCCCTGTTGCTGCTGCTAGTATTTCAGGAGATTGTCGTGAATGGGTAGAAAAATATGAAGGTATGTTGGTGCAGTTGACGAATGTTTCCGTCTCACAATCGGCCAATCCAGATGGGCAATGGTATGTTTCTGACTGGAGTGGCACAGCCATGATCGATGGATATTTATTCGATGGCAATTGGATTAATCCAGAGTATGGGTCCCATTTTGTGAGCATTATTGGCGTCCTTCATTATTCCTATGGTGAATACAAACTGATGCCGCGAAATAGTCAAGATTTTAATGCACCTGTAACTGCCATAGGAGAAGAACTCCCGTCTCAGTTTGAATTATTGGACAACTATCCAAACCCATTTAATCCATCCACCACCATTGAATTTAGTGCAGGGAATACCGATCTGTATCCCCTGCGACTTGATATATTGGATATCAATGGACGATTGGTTGCTACACTGATCAACGGGATTCCTCATACCAATAAAATTGTATGGAATGGTCAAAATAGTCAGGGTCACCTCATGCCAGCCGGGGTTTATTTTGCACGACTCACATCCGCTTCAGCCTCTCACACCCAAAAAATGATTTTATTAAAATGACCGATATAAAAGTTAGAGTGGTGGATTGCTATGTGTATCGTCATACGGATGAAGGTGTGCGATTTTTGCTTATGAAACGAAATCAAAATAAAATATATGAACACCTATGGCAAGGGGTAGCCGGTAAGATTGAATCAGGCGAAACAGCATCGAAAGCAGCCATTCGAGAGCTAAAAGAAGAAACAGGACTTGATCCTGTCAATATGTTCGTGGCGGACCATGTAAGTCGGTTTTATGAAACCCATGGTGACAGGATCAACCTTGTGCCAGTTTTTGGTATTGAGGTAGATTCTGAGGAAGTTATTTTGTCCAAAGAGCATATTGATTTCAAATGGGTATCCATTGATGACGCTCTGAACACATTGGTGTGGAATGGTCAGAAAAAAGGCATTCAAACCGTTTATGAGATGGTTAAAAGTAATGATGACCGGATGCGATGGTCTAAGGTAGAAACGTAATGATGCTACGTCTCTACAGAAATAAATTAGGAGAAAAATAATGTTAGAAGTAGGTACAAAAGCACCGAATTTCACATTGCCGGACCAAGATGGAAATGATGTATCCCTTAGTGATTATTCCGGGAAAAAAGTCGTCCTCTGGTTTTTCCCCAAAGCCAGTACCCCTGGCTGAACAGTCGAAGGTAAAGGGTTCCGTGATGAACTCAAAAAATTTGAAGCAAAAAATGCCGTCGTAATCGGTATGAGCGCCGATAAGCAAAAGAAACAGAAAAACTTTTGTAATAAACATGGATTTGAATATCCCATGCTTTGCGATGAAGAAAAGAGTGTATTAAAAGCTTACGGTGTATGGGGAAAGAAGAAACTCTATGGTCGTGAATACGAAGGTATTTTCCGAAATACGTATGTCATTGACGAAAACGGAATCATTGAACAATTCTATAAAAAAGTCAGTGTCAAAACACATGCACAGGATATTTTAGCTGTATTATAAAATTGTAAAGTAGAGACGCGAATAATCGCGTCTCTACATATTAATTATTTACAGGTAGGTTTTGGTCAAGGAATAATCCTTGATTCATACCGGCAAAAAATTTCTGAAAAAATTCCGGTTCATGAACGCCGCCGGTGGATAGAATTTTTCCATCTTGCTCCACTTCACCGCTTGCACTGACGCGAACATTGGTTTCACCGTCAGATAACTCTGTGAGGTTAATAGTGACTTTATACCGATAAATTCGTGGACCATCTGGACCATCATCTCTACTATGCCCACCGCCAAATAAGGGGCGAGATCTACCGCGTCTCCCACGATCATCATCGTCATCACCGTCATCACCAAAAATAGCTGCCGCAATGATGGCAATGACCGCAATAGCGCCCAAGGCAATGCAGGCTTTTTGACCATCGGTCAATTCGCCTTCCGGCTTTTCATTGGCGAGGCTGGCTTTTTGATGTTCTGTGGTGCGGTTGGCCGTAATGAGTCCAATGTCTGAATTCAGCACCGCAATGGTATAATCCATGTCTTGCAGTGAATTGATGGATGCTTTTAGTACGGTTTTCAGGTCTCCGGGAAAGACACGCGTTTCCATGGCTCGCGCGATGGATGTAGGCGGTTTCTCTCTCCGCGGCGGATTCGCACAACCAGAAATGCCGACAATTAAGTAAGCAAGAATAGAATAATAGAGAAAACGGCCATGGGTCGTCCGCGGCCGAATAATATGGTTTAACATCTAATAAGCTAAGCTTTGATGTGCATATTCGAGCACATTTTTATTGTCATCAAATGTAATTACCACTGTGAGTGATTTTGAAGATGTGCTGGATGAGGATCGACTGGCTGTTCCGGCGCCGGTGAACCAACTGATTGGGTTAAGAATAGAAAAGAAGGATGCAGACTTGGCCTGAGATTCCCGTGAAATTCGGTCATAAGTCCAGGTTTCATTTCCATTTTTATCTTTTGAAATAATATTTGGTGCGCCTAATACTTTGGTAATTTCAGATTGATTGGCACCTTTGACCACAGTGGATTGCACCATCCCGAGGGTAAGTTTGTTGGATTCTTGGGGCGGCGTTGCGCAACCCACCAATAGAAAGGTAGTTAGGATACTAATATGTTTTTTCATCAGGATGCTCCTTTTCATTTTTTATCCTTTTAATGTATCACTTGTTCCGTTATTTATTTATCCTGCACATTTTTAGTTAAACACCCCTTAGACAGAATGGTTTCAAAAAGGTTGTCAGGATTAATACTTAGATGTGATATGCATCAAATTATTGTCCCTTTAATCTATTATCTATCCAAATATAGTTATATGAGAAAATATTATAATCGTCTATCAAACGGTTTTTGTAACTTATTCAATGGAAAATATTCCCTCTAAACCACATAACTTTACCATCTGATTAGAACAGGACAGTGGCTAGATTCATACTATTATTGACCTTCTCCTTTTTTTCCTCTTCAGGCCTTTACACTATATCATTTGGCGGCATTGAATTTGATGTGGTGCAAAATGGTGAGAGTAATCGACGATACATCTGGCTACATGGTGATGAACAGACCGCAAGAATGGCATTAGAGCGCCATATGAAAACCAATAAGGGGAAGGCATTTCTGGTCACCGGCATCGTCAGAGAGTCAGAATTTTTTGGTGGCCTTATCGATCCCAACCGTATTTTTTCATCCAAAGGTGCGAAGGCCAATATTCAAAAATATAACCACAAATGGTCTAGGGCGAAAAAGGAAGAAACGCTTGAGATCATCAACAAAGATCGAGGTCCATTTTTAGAAAAAGTCTTTCCGAATAATGGAGGATTAATAGTGGCCCTTCACAACAATTTTAAAGGGTATAATGTGAAAAAAGAGTTGGATAAAAGCGATGCAGTATCTATCAAGAAAGATCAAAATCCGCGGGACTTTTTCATCTGCACCAATCGAGCTGATTTTGATATTTTATCCAAATCTCCATTCAATGTAGTGCTTCAAGAATCGCTTCCGAAAAAGGATGACGGTTCACTTTCATGGGCGGCGGTGCGTCATGGGGTGCGGTATGTGAATATTGAAACACGCTTAGGGTGGCTCAGTCAGCAAACAAAAATGCTGAATTATATAGAAAAAAATCTGCCCTAAATTTTGCTGAGCATATAGATGAGAAATAAACTATTTATATATTCCCTTTTTATTTCTTCCTTTTTCTTTTTAGTAGAAGGCTGTTCAAAACCAAAGATTTCACCTCCTAATATTATCATTATATTCACGGATGATCAGGGTTATGCGGATCTGGGGACCTATGGAGCAGTAGGTTTTGAAACACCCAATCTGGATCAACTTGCAAATGAGGGCATACTATTTAAAGACTTTCAGGTTTCCCAGGCAGTGTGCAGTGCCTCTAGAGCATCTCTATTAACGGGTAGTTATTCACAACGGATTGGTGTAAGAGGCGCCTACAACCATACTGCGCGCGTTGGTTTGAACCCAGATGAAGTGACCATCGCTGAAATGCTAAAATCGATAGGGTATTCTACAGCCATTTTTGGCAAATGGCATCTGGGCCATCATAAAAAGTTCCTACCATTACAGCAAGGGTTTGATGAGTATATGGGTATCCCCTATTCAAATGATATGTGGCCTGTGGATTATGATGGAACTCCGGTAGCCGGTACAGATCACCGAAAGAACTTTTATCCCCAGCTACCACTTATGGAAGGGAATGAACAAATTGAGGAAATTGAGAGATTAAATAAACAATTACAAACTGTTAATAAGCTTGAAAAAATTATGGCTGTGGAAGGTCAGATAAAACAAACCTATTACAGAGGTTTCGACTCGATTACCCGAGATGATGCTTTTAAATTTGAGTACAGAAGTAAAAGACCACCAAAGAATTATATAAATGCCTTAATTAGTTTTGCAAATTCTATTATCTATACGCAAGTTTTAAGTGAAATATATCAAACTCACTTAGATCCGAGAATAGGATATTTGCATACAACAAATTTTCGTAGATTTTCTCTTAACCTTGATATAGCAGAGATATTCAAACCTGTTATAGGCGATAAAGTAATTCTTTCTATAATAAACAAAAAGATCTTGAGTTCCAACAACTTTATTGATGAATTAAAAGGGATTGTTCTTAATGATAATGGTAAAACAATATTTAAAAAAAGCATGAACTCTATTTTTTCATTAGCATCATACATAATCAAAGGGTGAAGATTTCCATCACCAGCATGAAATGCATTTGCAACGGGTAAATTATATTTCTTTGACA
>LSCF01000032.1 GCA_001577025.1 Fidelibacterota bacterium TCS55
AGAAAATAGAGTCCGGCAGCTTTCCCCTTCCACTTGATAAAAACCGAACTGATCTGAACCCACAGCACTCTGCCGAATTTATCTAAAATTCTAACCGTATAGGTGCTGGGAGATTCTTCTTTACTCAATAGCCTCTGGTGTCGGTAATCGACCCATTCTCTTTCCTTGGAGTGGAAGAGGCTTGTAAATTCAACCTTTTTAATCTGTTCCGCTGAATATCCGGTTAGTTCATCGGTTTTCGGATTAGGAAAGTTGATAATATTGTCCTGAACCACAAAAATAGCGTCGTTGGCGTTTTCAATCAGAAGCCGATACCGAACTTCACTTTCGCGCCGGGCTTGCTCGGCAAGCTTGCGAACGGAAACTTCCTGTTTGAGCTGATCATTGGCGATCGCCAGTTCATCGGAATGGGTTTGGAGTTGTCTCAGATTATCTTCTACTTCGGAGTGCAATCTTGCATTTTCCAATGCAAATCCGATTTCATTTCGTTATAGAGGTCGTTTCCTTCACGGGTCCGTTCCCCCACACCGGCGAATACAGAATATCCACCATGCTCGGTTGCAATGTTACGGATTAACTCCTGAATCAAAACCGTTTTACCCACACCGGCACCACCGAACAATCCGGTTTTACCACCTTTGGTGTAAGGCTCCATGAGGTCCACCACTTTAATACCGGTGACCAGCATTTCTGTGGATGTGGTTAATTCTTCATGCTTTGGCGCCGGACGGTGAATTGGGTTGGTCTGTTCTGTCTTCAGTTCACCTTTTCCATCAATGGTATTCCCGAGTACGTCAAAGAGACGGCCCAATGTATCTTGGCCCACCGGCACAGAAATAGGGATACCGGAATCCACCACGGGCACACCGCGGGTTAACCCATCGGTGGAATCCATAGCAACGGTACGTACAACACCATCACCCAAATGTTGGGCCACTTCTAGTACCAATGTACCTTCATCGCCGCGATCTACATTGAGTGCATTTAAAATTTCAGGGAGGTGGCCGTCTTCAAAAACGACGTCAACCACTGCACCCATAATTTGAGAAATTTTACCTGTCATGTTCGACATAATGGTTTTCCCTTACTAATTTAGCGCTTCAGCACCGCTAACGATTTCCAACATTTCTGTGGTAATCGCCGCCTGACGTGCTTTATTGAATTCTAATGTTAAATCTTTAATCATATCTTCCGAATTGCTGGTGGCATTTTCCATGGCAACCATTCGGGCTGCCTGTTCACTGGCAAATGATTCCAATAAATATTTCCACATCTGAACGTTCAAATGTCTCGGTACCAAGGATTTCACAATCTCATCTTTGGATGGCTCATAGAGTCTGTCTGCAACCGCACCTTCACCTGCTTCATATTCCAGGGGCAGGAGTTTTTCCGTCAATACCATTTGGGTGGCTACATTAACAAATTCATTATACACCACCCGGATCTCATCCACGTGGCCATTGAGAAAATGACTCACAATCCCATTCCCAATTTTGATGGCATGGTTGAAATTCAGGTCTCCCCAAAAATCAATATGGGTCTCAACGATATTATAGCCACGAACTTTAAAATGGTCACGTGCCTTTTTCCCGACACAAAAGACATCCACATTATCTTTACCCAATTCATCAATTTCATTCTCAGCTTTACGAAGCACAGAACTATTGAATGAGCCGGCCAGACCTTTATCCGATGTAACTACCACATAAGCCACGCGATTTACATCACGGACTTCCAATAATGGCAGCAGATCACGATCTACTTCCGGCAAAAGATTCTGAATAATTTCGGTTAACCGGCTGGAATAGGGTCGTGCCTGTTCCATATTTTCTTGAGCCCGGCGCATCTTGGCGGCCGCAACCATTTTCATGGCTTTGGTCACCTTTTGAATGCTTTTGACGGACTTAATCCGATCCCGAATGTCTTTCAGGTTGGCCATAGGTTATGCAGAAAATCCTTTGGTGAAATCGGAAATTGATTTTTCAAGGCTTGCAGCCATGTCGTCACTGATGACCCCTTCGGTTGCCAGTGCTTTCAAGTCATCTCCGTTGTTGGCTTCGAGGTAATCCAAAAGCCCGGATTCATATTCAGACACTTTATCCGCAGGGACTTCATCCAAATAACCTTTGGATGCAGCAAAAATGATAGCCACCTGATTTTCTACACTCACGGGTACATATTGTCCCTGTTTCAGGATCTCAACCATTCGCTCACCACGGGTCAACTGAGCCTGGGTGTTTTTATCCAGATCGGAACCGAATTTGGCAAAGGCTTCCAATTCACGGTATTGGGCCAAGTCCAAACGGAGCGTACCGGCCACACCTTTCATGGCTTTGATCTGTGCATTACCACCCACACGGGATACCGAAATACCCACATCAATAGCGGGACGGACACCGGAGTTAAACAAGTTTTTCTCCAAGTAAATCTGACCGTCCGTAATGGAAATCACGTTGGTGGGAATGTATGCAGATACGTCCCCTTCCTGCGTTTCAATAATGGGCAGTGCAGTCAATGAACCGCCGCCAAGATCCGCAGATAGTTTGGATGCACGTTCCAATAGACGACTGTGAAGATAGAATACATCCCCAGGGAATGCTTCACGTCCCGGTGGACGACGAAGGACCAAGGACATCTGTCTGTAAGCTACCGCCTGTTTGGATAAATCATCATAGATGATGAGGGCGTGTTTGCCATTGTCACGGAAGTATTCACCCATGGCACATCCGGAGTAGGGTGCAATATACTGCAAGGGGGCTGCATCGGATGCATTCGCCGCCACCACAGTGGTGTATTCCATTGCGCCGTTGGCTTCTAACTCAGCAACAATGGTTGCCACTGTAGATGCTTTCTGACCGATGGCCACATATATGCAGTAAACGGGCTCATCCCCATCGTGGGTGCTCTTCTGATTAATAATGGCATCAATGGCCACAGCCGTTTTACCGGTCTGACGGTCACCGATGATCAATTCACGCTGGCCGCGCCCAATAGGAATCATACTGTCTACAGCTTTGATCCCGGTTTGAAGGGGCTGGTTAACCGGTGAACGGGCCATCACACCCAGTGCTTTTCGCTCAATAGGTAGATGATCGTTCGTTTCGATTGGGCCTTTCCCATCAATGGGTTGACCCAATGGGTTCACCACCCGACCGAGCATGGCATTCCCCACAGGGACTTCCACCACACGGTTGGTTCGTTTCGCCAGGTCGCCTTCTTTCACAAGGCGGGAATCACCAAACAATACAAGACCAACATTGTCGTCTTCTAAGTTCAAGGCCATTCCGTATACACCATTCGGCAATTCAACAAGCTCGGAGCTCATGACGTTTTCCAGTCCGCTTACACGGGCCACACCATCACCAACTTCGATAACTTCACCCACTTCCGACACGTCAACAGACAGATCGAATCGAGCAATCTGTTCCTTTAACAGGGAAGTGATATTATCCGTTTTGATATCCATGGTTTCCTTTTTGAAGCGTTATGCTTCTAATAATGATAGACGCATATTATCCAATTGGTTTTGTATGGATGCGTCCAGGAATTTGTTTCCAACACGTAGTTTGATACCGCCAATTAAATTGGGGTCAACATTCACATTCAGTTCAGTGGTTTTGCCCAAGGCGGTTTCTAAGGATGATTTGAGCACTGCCGCTTCTTCATCAGACAATTCGCTGGTGACGTGGGCCGTCACGTTGACAAAATTCATTGCCTCAGCAAATTGTGCGTTGTAGGCTGTCTGAATCAGAGCCAGCAGTTTGACCAGGTTATCACCACGCACCAATCCTAAAAATTCGGATACGATTTCGTGGCACTGATCTCCAAGTGCAGATTTGACCGCTTCTGCCTTTTGGGCTTCACTAATCCGTTTGGATAGGAGAAAAGCGCGGAATTCAGGGGACACCTTTAATGCACTGTTCACCAGTGCTAGGGAATCCTTTACCGCTTTTTCTGCCTTGGATTGGGTCGCCACATTTAATAGGGCTTCAGCGTAGTTTTTTGCCTTGGACTCAAGCTTCATATGTGTTCACTTTTTTTAGTGATTCTTCGATCAGGGCTTTATTATCCGCATCGCTCAGGTTTTTATGGATCAGCTTTTCTGCTACCGATAAAGAAATGTTTACCACTTCTTGTTTGATATCAGCAATGGCTTTATCCTTCTCAACCAGAATCTGCTTTTCAGCATCCTCACGGATTTTGTTCGCCTGCTCTTTTGCTTTGGCAACGGTGTCTTCTTTCACCTTTTCTGCCGCCGCCTTACCATCGGCTAGGATGGTCTGTGCTTCTGACCGGGCTTTGGCCATGATTGATTCTGATTCCTCGTTGAGCCGTTCCAATTCTACTTTGGCTTTTTCGGCATCATCAAGCGAAGTGCGAATCATGTCTTCCCTATCTTGCAACATTTTGAGCAAAGGCTTCCAGGCAAATTTGGCCAGGACAAAGAACAGCACCATAAAGGTAATGATCGTCCAGATAAACAGTCCCGGATCGAGTTGAACTAATGGGTTCATCTATTTTCTCTTAAACTCGTGTTTGTTCGATTGAATTATTGTTTACTTAAGGATCAACATCAGGAATGTGAAAACCTCAGCCAAAATTGCTACCCCTTCAAGAAGGAATAGAGGCAGGTTAACAGCACCTGTGATCTTATCTGCAGCTTCAGGCTGACGGGCGATGCTTTCTGCAGCAGCAGAAGCAAATTTTCCAATACCCAGTGCAGCACCAATAGTAATCAAGCCAAATCCAATCGGCATTAATGCAGTAGCTTCCATAGTATTATTACCTCTTTATTGTTTAATGGTGAACATTGATCGACATGCCTACAAAAACTGCGGTCAACAGGGTAAATACATACGCCTGTACCATGACAACAATGACTTCCAATCCTGATATCGCTGCTGCCATTGGTACGGACACGAATGCCACACCAATTCCGGCCACAGCGGAATGAAACATTTCGGCGAAAATCGCCATTAGTGATAAAAGGGCCAGCAGTGCAATGTGGCCACCAGTCATGTTTGCAGCCAAACGCATGGTCAATGCGAAAGGCTTAACAATTAATCCCATTAATTCGATAGGGATTAAAATGATATAAATTGGCCAAGCCAGTCCGTGGGGCACCAGATTTTTAATATGCTGTAAAAACCCATGGGCCTTGGTACCTGCTACAATTATGGAAAAAAATGTGATGGTGGCCAAAGCTGCGGTTACATTGAAGTTCCCTGTAGCGGTTACGCCGCCGTGAAGCATTCCATTAATAAAATTATGGCTATCACTTGCGGGTACGCCCATAACAAATCGATTGAAAAGACCCAAAACATCAAAGATGGGAACCATCCCAATGGCATTGGCAAACAAAATAAAAAAGAAAAATGTCAGTATAAGGGGTGTCCATGTGTGAACCCATTTTGGTCCAACATTCGGCGCCACAATTGAATCCCGGATAAATTTAACTACGGCTTCAATGGCATTGGCTATTCCAGATGGAGCACTATTGCCCCGACTTAGGTATTTTCTAATGGGAATAATGACTGCAGCTGAAACGAGTACTGCAACAATCCAAAGCATGAGGACATGCTTGGTGACAGACATATCAATCCCGAATAGGTGCGGCAAGTGCACGATAGGGTGATGTATATCTGAATTAGAAACGTGGTGGATAATGTTGTCGCCCACCTGATCCATTACGCTGGACCCGGGGGCTTTTTCACCGCCTACTATCATTTTTTAGTCTAAAAATTTTTACGATTTAGAAATGGACTTTAACACGAACGCTTCTAACGTGTGAAACGCTAGAAAAGAGCCCGCAAAACTAAATACAAATGGGTACGGTTTGAAAGCATAAAAGTAGATAATTATGGATAAAAATATTCCAAAGACTATCATCTTTCCCACAAACCCAATCATGAGGACTTTTGTTGTCAATTGAGGATCCTTATCTTTGGCCTTAAAAACCCAAAATAATTCAATGACCGCTACGGCCCATGGCATACAAATACCCCAAAATATTTCTTTAACGGATTCCGGATGAATGCCTGTAGCCAACCCAAATATGCCCAAGGCAATCAATGTCAGGTATATAATGGATCTCATTTTTTAAATACGGATTTTGCCAATTCGTAAAATCCGATAATCAATCCCAAGCCAAGACCAGTAAGTAAGCCTGAGGGAGATGAATCAAAATATTGGTCAATAATGTATCCTGCCCCACCCAATAATAATATGGAGGCCAATAATGTATATGCAGCGGCGGCGGCAGGTCCGGACTGGCGGACAAATCGTTGAAACTGCTCTAAGGACTTTCCTAAAAAATTATCTTGATCATCAATCATAATGATGATCAGAATCGGATTCTGAGACTTCAGACTCAGATGGCGCTTCATAAACCGGTTCAGGGGCGGGTTCATTCCCGGCCAATACACAATGGCCTTGGAATTGGGCCCCTTCTTCGATCACCAGTTTGCGATAGGCCAAGTCGCCCTTCAAATTGGATTCTGCACCCAAAACTGCGCGATTTTCTACCTTGACGTTTCCATCTACAGTACCGCCGATTTGGGAATCGCTAGCTTGTACATTGCCATGGACTTCCCCACCACGGGCAATCCGGACAGGACCCTCAGAGGTCACATCGCCATACACCTTACCATAGACAGCTACCCCATCCTGACAGGTGATATTTCCCTGGATGACCGCGTCTGCTCCGATCATGGTATGCACATCTTTATTATCATTCTTACCCATATTTAATCCACACTCACATTTGATTGATTTAAGGCTGGAAAATACGACAAAGGATCCACAGCTTCCCCCTCTTTCCATATTTCATAATGAAGGTGCGGGCCGGAGCTTTCTCCTGTATCTCCTGACTTGGCAATCACATCTCCACTCTGCACCTGCTGATAGGGTTTCACCACAATAGATTCATTGTGTCCGTAATATGTGAAATATTCATTACCATGATAGACCACAATCAGGTTACCCAATTCTGTCGTATGCCCGGCAAACACCACTTGGCCTGATGCGGAGGCCAATATGTCACTCCCTATGGGCACCGCAATATCAATACCATAATGGGTTTTTGTATCGGACTCATGGGTTTGAATCATTTCCTGCGTCACTACGCCATTCACCGGGATTAAAGATGGAATGTAGGTCACGCCACCCAATGGTGCCGGTGGATCAATCGGTTTGGGAACCAATTTGTTCTCCACATCTTCACTCTCTTCTAAATTTGTCCCCAATGCCTGCTGGACCATTTGCTCTACTTCTTTTAACCGTTCGAGATCACGATACAATGCCAATACTTTAGATCGCTCGCCAATCACCGTATCATACTCCTGCTTCATGCGATTGTAATCCACCGCTTTTGGAAACATATAAACTAATCCCAACACCATTCCAGTAATAAGCAAAAGGGATGTGAAAAGAATGGAAAGTGTCCTAACCCGAGAAATGGAGAATCGCCTGTTTTTACCATCGTGATCCGGCACGACCAGGAAAGTATATCGGCTCGGCTTCATAAAATTTATTCGATGGTGCGGATTAAATCCAGCAGGCGCTCAAGGTCATCATCAGAAAAATAATCCACCACGATAGATCCACCTTTTTTGCCCTTATGATTTAACTGCACTTTTGTCCCAAGGATGGCAATCATTTCATCCTCCAGCTTTCGAACAGAAGCCGGTTTGGATTTCTTTTTGGAGGATTTGGTTTTGGCGACCGTTTGATTACGTCCTTTTACAATGGCTTCTGCACCACGGACGGAAAGGTCATGTTTTAAAATTAATTGCCAGAGTTTCAGCATGCCCGATTGTGTTTTCATGGCCAAAATCGCCCGACCATGTCCTGCCGTAATTTTATTATTCCGAATACTTTTTTTCACCTCCGACGGCAATTGAAGCAAACGTAGTGCATTGGTGATAGTAGATCGGCTTTTACCCACAGCTTTGGCAATACTGGTTTGAGATAATTCAAACTGCCCCTGCAAAACCGCATAAGCTTCTGACTCCTCTAATGGATTCAGGTTCTCCCGCTGAATATTCTCAATGAGAGCCACTTCCATCATTTCTGCTTCATCCGTCACTTCCAATATATAGGCGGGAATCTCCTTCCGTTTGGCTAGTTTGGATGCCCGAAGTCGTCGCTCACCGGCGATAAGGATATATCCATTATCAACGGCCCGAACAGTGATGGGGGTTATGACCCCTTTTTCTTTGATGGATGCAGAAAGTTCATCCAATGCCTTTTGATCAAAATGTTTCCGTGGCTGGTGAGGATTAGTTTTAATTTTTGAAATTGGGATGGTGGTCACTCCCGCAGGCGATAAATCCTGTTGAGAAGGGGGTCGAATGAGGGCATCTAACCCTTTTCCCAGTCGATTAGTTGCCATCGCTTAAAATCTCCTCTACCAATGTCATATAATTCTGGGCACCGGTTGAATTAGCATCATAGAGTAAAGCTGGTTTCCCAAAGCTTGGGGCTTCACTCAGACGCACATTTCGATTAATCACCGTCGTAAAAATCTTGTCTTCAAAAAAGCTCCGTACCTCTTCTGCCACTTGCTTGGATAAGTTTAATCGTCCATCATACATGGTCAAAAGTACACCTTCTATTTCCAGATTGGGATTTAAATTTTTCTGAACCAACCTGACCGTATTCAATAACTGCCCCAACCCTTCTAAAGCATAATATTCACATTGGATTGGAATGATAACCGAATCGGAACAGGTGAGTGCATTCAACGTGAGCAGTCCTAGAGACGGGGGACAATCAATGAGAATATAATCGTACTTTTTCCGGACAGGCTTCAGCACTTTTTCCAATTGATGCTCTCTGGCCATAAGACTCACCAATTCTACCTCTGCCCCCACCAAATCACTAGTGGATGTTATAATATCCAAATGATCCAGCTTCGTTTTGGTAATGACGTCTTTTGTGGCGGACCCCCTAATGATGGCATCATAAATCGATCCTTTGGGTTCATCAGTCAATTCTTCAATTCCGGTGGTAGCATTGGATTGAGGATCCAAGTCAATTAATAATGTTTTGACTTCGGATACGGCAAAGCTCACGGCCAAATTAACGGATGTAGTGGTTTTGCCCACCCCACCCTTTTGATTGGTTAATGAAATAATTCTACTCATTGAAATTGAATCTATATATCGAAATAGAAGCTAATAATTTAGGGGCGACCACCCGGTGGAAACAATAAGTCGGTCACTTATATTTGAAAAAGATAGGTCAACTTTATCACTTGAGTCCCCTGAACCAAATCAGCACTGGATCCACTCATATCATAGCGCTGGTTTAACACAATAAACAAATCACTCCCCGGTGTATGAATCCAATTAATCCGGCAGTACAATTGAATCTGTTCAGAAAAATTGTCGTATTGGATTAATGTCTTCCCAAACCATTTTCGATTCAGCGCCATCTCCGCCGTCATACCGAATATATCCGCTGTGAATTCTCCTTGATTAGGCATGGATATCAAATTCCGATTGGCCGACCCATATAACGTGAGATGATTTGAAAAGCGCTTACCAACGGAACCGCCATATTGTGTACGATCACCGCCGAAATAACCACCTTTTTCAATCTTTACATCGCCCCACAATCCACGGCTCTGATTAGATCGAAGTAAAAATTGAACTTTCGTATCCTTATAATTATCTGCATCGATTTGGACGCCATTTCCCAATGTAAAGCCATTGGATAAATTTTCCGTTGTTTGCCGAATATTAAAGCCCATTCGATCTCTGGATTCAAAAATGGCATCAATCCCTAAACTAAGTACGCCACTCTCTTTTTCGCCTGCATGATTTTTTACATCCCGGACGTAACCGGTGAAACGCCATTGGCGAATCAATTCATCTCCATTACCTACTCGAGGCGTAAAACCAATAATGGCACCCGTACCGATCATATCTGTTCGCTGGACAAACCCAAGGGCAGGCTGAAATCCTTTATCCACCCTGTGCTGACCGGCAGTGAGAAAATAGCGATCATTTTTTAAATCAATCTTGATCATAGATGCGGCGGAAGCACCATCAATTCGCTTATCATCCACTTGGCTAAACCATGCGGACACACTGCTATTACCCCAAAACCGCATTTGACCATCCAAGCCAAAGACTGAATTCTGGCCATCGTTATTGGTCACATCGGTGACAATGGCCCCTACGGTGGTACGATCTCGAATGTCAGATCGTAACCGCAATGCACTGTAGGCGGTGGCAGGAAGATCGCCCTCAGTTCTGGTGTGAATATTTAATGCTCCAATGGATGTATTTCCGATTTGGCCAAACATTCTTGCCCCGCCGGCCACGTCTTGATTCAAGCCTATTCGCCGACTAAAGAATACCTCAGTCTGTCTGGAGTTTCCAAATGCGAATAATTTGGAGCGCGTTAAAAAGAACTCTCGTTTTTCCGGATAAAATAAATTGAATCGGGTCAAATTAATTTGAGCATTATCTGCCTCCACTTGGGCAAAGTCTGTATTGTATGTCAAATTGAGTGTAAGATTTGATTTCAATCCGTAATAAATATCCATACCACCACTTCCGGTTTGGTCTGATATTTTTTGGTCCTCTTTCATCTGAGTTTGGGTTCCGCCAATTCCAAACGGTTTAATCTTGACATCCTTTCCCCGTTTGATGTTTTTCAATCCTTTTAAGGTGGCATACTGAGACACTTGATACACATCGGAACTATATTCCAATCCGATATGGGGCCACATGACACTTTCATTCTTTCGGTTAATGTATCGCTTAATCGCCAGTCCCATAGTTAATTCATCTTTGGATGGAAATCGAAGGGTCGTCCAAGGGATGGCCACTTCCAACACCCAGCCAAAGTCCGTTACATTTCCTTCACTGATATAGACCCCATCCCAGGCCCATTCGTCCAAACCTGGACTACTTTCATCAGTAATGAGTGCATCATCCTGTGTGCCTAATGGGTTCATTTCAAAGAGGTAAGCATTCCGTTTGTCATGGTATGTATCCAACGCGATTTCAAGTTTATCATCCCGGTGAATCCAGCCGCCGCGGTTTAAAATGGTGGCCCGGACTTTTTCTGGCTCTGAATCATAGAAAGTAAATCCGAAATAGAGGTACTGGTCATTATAAGCTATTTGCATCTGCGACTTTTCAGTGGGAGCGGCTCCATCCTGGGGCAATCGCTGGACGAATTCCGTAATGGGTAAGATAGATTCCCAAATGGCCTCATCCAACACGCCATCAATCTTGATGGATTCATCTGTACGGACGGCTGTAACTGAAGGGCGATCTTGCGCCAGAATGAATTGAATGGCCGTAAAGGCCATGAAGAATAGTAACCGAGGTGAAATCAAAATCAGCCCTTAATTATTGGGACCATCATTCCACCACCACAAAGGAGATAATTTTTCTTTTTTGGGCCATACTTGATTCATGGTATCCCCATCATAAAGAAATCCATTTTTCATGACCATATTTACTGTATTTGTATTTCGAATATTCACTAAGGGATCATCATCCAAAATAACGAGATCAGCCAATTTCCCCACTTCGATGGAGCCAATGTCTTCGCCTACACCAATGATTTTAGCCCCATTTATTGTGGCAGCCCTTAATGCTTCCATCTCACTCATACCGCCACTATGTAAGGCCCATAATTCCCAGTGGTAACCTAATCCTTGGAATTGCCCATGGGCGCCGACACCGACCAATCCACCTGCTTCTACGATCTTTGCTGCTTCAGCTGCCAATTTGCTGAATACATGCTCATCTTCTCTGAACCATGGCCGTCGTCTCGTTGATGATTGCACTATATTATCCGGAATGAACCGCTGCACTTTAGGATCATCATGAATTTCTTCTGTGGTGTAAAAATAATTCTCTGCCCATGGACCACCATAGGACACAAGTAGCGTTGGTGTATAGGTCATACCTGATTGCGCCACCAATTCCACCACATCCTTATATAATGGTGTGAGCGGAAATGAATGCTCATTTCCATGGAAGCCATCAATGGCGTGGGTGAGATCCAATTTCATATCCAATGCTCCTTCTGTGGTAGGCATCATGCCTAACTCTAAAGCAGCCTGGGCAATGTAATTCCGCTGAATCCGATTTCCGGCCAAGTAGGATTTAAGATTTCGTGTACCATAATGATCGCGATACCGTTTCATGACACCCAGAGCATCGTCTTTACTCTGAAAATTATTATTAGAGAAAATGCCCGGTCCAGTATTGAAGGCTCTTGGGCCAATTAGGATACCAGCATCCGCCAGATCTTGATAAGCAAAAATATCATTGGTGGATGTTTGCACATCCAGTCCTGTGGTAACACCCCAAGCGACATTTGCCAAAAATGTCCAATTTTGCCGATCCAAAATACCTTTGCGCACTTCTCCCCAATGGGAGTGGGTATCCACAAAACCAGGGACAATAGTCTTACCTTGAACAGAGATCACATTCGCCGCATCCGGAATAGAAATCAATGTGGCGGACCCTACTGCTTTAATGCGGTTATTTTCAATCAATACCACACCATTGCTGATGACTTCATCCCCGTTCATTGTGATGATCTTTGCACCTTTTAAAGCCACTAGGCCATTTGGGGAAGCGCGATCAATCTCAACAGAAATCTTGGTCTCTGTTGTGGGCAATTCGGGAATACCTTTTTTAGAAGTATCCTTCTTAACTGGATCAAAGGAGACAGAATCGAATGGCAATTGGTAAAAGGTGGACCCAATCGACCATGTAATGGTTTGGCCATTATCGGCCCAGTCAAAATAATCTGCACCTACATGGGTCAGTTTTTTTATAGGTACTGAAGGACTATCCACATTTACGGAGGGGGCAGCACCACCCACTTTAGGTACAGGCATAACATAAAGTTGATTATTAACACCGGCTAAAGCCCATTGTCCATCAGGACTTAAACGAATATCCCGCGCATTTACCGGTTTGTCACTGCCATAAAATCCTTTCCCTTTTACTGCCAAATGGCCGCGCCGATCCGTCCCATCCATGCGGACGGAAATCAAACCGTTCCCTCGTCCAATCCCGCCATAGCTAAATCCATTTAAATACACACGATTGGGATCATTCGTAAAGAAGGGTTTTCCCAATCCACGAGCAGGCATGATGGTGGTTGCCTTCCCACCATTTGCAGAAAGTGATATCAAATCCATTGGAACGCTAGGACCACCAAATTCACCGGGGGTCCGAAGTCGATCAATGGCAGATCCTCTTAATGCTACGACCGTTTTTCCATCTGGACTAAATACAGGATTGGAATAGAATGCAGGTGTCCTTGTCAACTTCACTGGATTGCTTCTACCGTCAGCTCTCACTTTCCAAATATGGCCTTCACCTGCCTCCCATGTCACATAAACCAAATGACGTCCATCGGGACTCCAAGAAGGATGAAATTCACCAGGTTTACTTTTGGTAATACGATTGGCTTTACCGGATTCGACATATGCCGTGTATAAATGCATGAATGTTGAAAAAACGATAAGCTTTCCATCAGGAGATCGGGTGGGATCCATAATAATCCTGGATGTGATGGGATCATCTGTAATTCGATATGGAAAGGTCAATTCAGGACCAACTTCCAAATCAACGCTAGCTGTGAATTTGATTGGCTTTACGGTGCCTGTTTTCATATTCAAGCGATGAAACCCGCCATCTCTTGTAAAAATTAATTCTCTTCCATTGGGCGTAAAATCATAGGTAGGCAAAACATCCCGTGTGAATCGTGATTCCTGGTCATCATGAACAATTGGATAAATGAGCCATTCGTCCGAACCAGTTTCCAAATTTTTGATTCGCAAACCCGTTTCTGTTTTGTATCGTGTCCCATAAACAAGGAACTTTCCATCGGGAGAAACTTTTGGTTTAATTCCGCTGCCGCCTGCTCTAGTAATTATATCTTCTTCACCTGTCACCATATTTCTTTTGGCAATTTGCCACATGGGAAAGGATGCGTTATAAGAAAATCCACCACTCCTGTTGGCATAATACATCAATTTTCCATCAGGAGATAAGGAGACACCTAGTGCATTTTTCCGCTGATTTCCCGGTGTATTTGCATTGGCCTTGGATTTGGTGATTTGGATGCCCGATCCGCCCTTAATGTGGTACATCCATATTTCAAAGGTTCGCTGGGGCCAAGTGGTTTGAGATACAATGACATATTGACCATCATTGGAGAATATTGGAGACGCATATTGACCATTATTCGATTTACTTAATTGCTTTGAATTGCCACCGTCTGCATCTGCAATCCATAGGTTTTCTGAACCGCCGCGGTCACTCACAAATGCGATCATCTCTCCATCGGGAGAATATACCGGCTGGCTATCGAAGCCGATGCCTGAGGTCACGCGGGTGGCTTGACCACCCCTGAAAGGAATGGTATAAATATCGCCCACAAGATCGAATATAATGAACCGACCATCTGGGGAAACATCCAAGGACATCCACGTACCTTCTGATGTTTCGAATGCAATATTCCGATTGGGTGTTAAAGGAAGTTTATTCCCAAGGCTGTCTGCTTTTTCTTCTGCAGACCCAATGCTGTAAATGAATAAAATGAACCAGAACCGTCGCATTATACCTCCCCATTTCATAATTTTTGCGATTTTCGAGAAAAAGAAGATATATCCGAAACCATATTAAAACAAAATCAAGGTTGTGGTGTAATCCATGGATAAGGGGATGGATAGATTCACTTTTTCTTAAAGAAAAGAAAGTAAATGGGGACTCCAGTTAATACAAACGCCAAATCTTGAACGGATTTATCCGTTTCATAATAGGCCCGCAGCACCACTAACGTCACAATCCCGATAAAATAAATGGCCGGCAATACGGGGAATAATGGGAGATTATACCCACCGGATTCGCCCATGTCTTCACGGCGAAATTTGAATAATGCTACTGTGGTAAATCCATAAAAGATCAGGATGGCAAAGACCATACCTGCCACAATGGTTTCAAAATTTTGTCTTACCACAATCAGAACAATTGCCCATGTACACTGAGCGATAATGGCGTGGGTGGGTGTTTGAAATTTTGGATCTACATGATTGAACCATTTAAACATGAGTCCATCTCTGGCCATGGCATAAAATAATCGTGGGGCCGCCATCATGGTGCCGTTGATGCTACCCGTTGCTGATATGATCACCATGAGAGAGATCAATCCTGCACCAATGCTCCCAAATAGTTCCACGGCTGTATCAGAGGCAATTACCGTACTTCCGCGCATTCCTTCCAATCCAATAACAGCATGATACCAGAGGTTTGCACCAAAGTATAGAATGGTGATGGCCCCCATCCCCAGGAGCATCGATTTGGGGATCACCGATTGAGGATCTTTCATTTCTCCTGCCACATATCCAACCCGGTCCCAGCCTAAGAATGAAAAGAGAATGAGCATTAATGCCGCAACTATATTGCCGGTTGGACCTAAGGTGCCCGTGGCGGCAGCCGTTTCGGTCAGGTTTGAAAAATCACCTTTCACCATGATTAATCCAATTAGGGCAAAGAGAAAGAGGCCGCCTGTTTTTACTGAAGAAGAAAATTTATTGTATAGGCTGCCCCTTTCTACACCGATATAATTTAATGAACCAAAGAGCACCACAACTGCCACCGCGACCATATTCCTTTCAAAAGATGCCAATGGAATAAAATACCCTATATAGTTCGCCACAATTAAACTCAATCCGGCGATAGGACTGGTGCGAATAATAAAGAGCTGAGCCCATCCAAATAAAAATCCCCAAAATGGACCGAATGCTTTTTGGATATAGACGTATTCCCCACCCGTATTAGGGAAACGGCATCCTAATTCTGCATAAATGAGGGCGCCCACATAGACAAATACTGCCACACCAACCCAGAGTATGATGATGGTAGAAAATGAGGAAAGATACCCAGCAATAATTTGGGGTGTGGCAAAGATGCCGGAACCTATGGTAATGCCCACCAAAAGGGCGATACCATCAAAGAGTCCGAGAGATTTTTTCAATTTCGTCATTTAAGAAACTTTATTCCTTACTGAATGGCAATCTATTCAAACCGATTCGACCATTATTCATTACAAAAACAACATCCTGAATTGTGCGAATATCCTCAAGAGGATTTTGGGTCACAACGATTAAATCTGCTTCCTTGCCTATTTCTATGGTGCCCGTTTGATCGGCAATACTCAATAACTGAGCGCCCACGATGGTTGCCGATTTAATCGCATCCATTGGGGTCATTCCCAATTTTACAAAGTTTGTTACTTCCATTCCCACACGAGTTGTGCTATTGGGTCCATATCCCGTATCTGCCCCTGTGGATATTCTGATACCCATTTTGTATGCAGTCTTGACTGTTTTTTCCAACGCTGGTAACATATGCTGTCCCCGGATGATCAATATGGGATTATCATAGTCACCCCCCGGTTCGGTCAAATCCACCACAGTGGTAAATGTAGGCACAAGAAAAGTCCCCATTTTTTTCATAAGTTTTAGAGTTCGTTCGCTTAAATAGGTCCCATGTTCAATACTGCGAACACCTGCTTTTACGGCTGCATACCCACCCTCATCACCATGGGCATGGGCCATGACAGGAATACCATGTTTGGCCGCTTCATCCACAATAAAACGAAGTTGGGTCTCTGTATAGGTTTGTTTTCTAGGATCAGTGTAAGGCAACCCTGCCCGTTCAGTCCCACGTGTTTTTATAAAATCAACCCCGCGATCTGCATTAATCCTTACCACGCTGCGGAGGGCCGCTTCACTGATGACACCCTCTTTAAACTGGCCCAAACGCGTATCGGCCAAAACGGTTTCCCCAAGGTTGGGTGTAACAAAAACTCCTGTAGCAACCATATCCGGCCCAACGATTTGCATTTGCTTAACCATGTCCCTGATTGAAATATCCTGGTAGTTTGGTGTGCTGGCGCTCCGGGCAGTGGTTACACCAGACTCCAAGGCATGACGAGCCGCATCTAATGAACGAATATGGGTGTGAGCATCAATAAAACCGGGCAATAGGTACATACCATCCAGATTAATTTCCATATATCCTGCCGGCGACTTTTTTGCCTCGGCGATTTTTTCGATCCTCCCATTATTCACCAATACCATTTGATTTGATTTCACACCTTTACTAATCCCATCAATGATATGCGCATTTATGAGGGCATATTTTTCTTGAGCAAATACAAAATTAGTCCACACAAGTGTCGCAATTGTTAATCGAAATATATATTTCATTCCTCCTCCTCTATTAATCAAAAGTTGCATTGGACACCGATCAGTGTCCCCTACCAAATTTTTTATTCCTTTGGGTATGGGAAGTATAACCCATTAAATTTTTTGATTCAATAATTAGATCTTATCTCGGTTAAAAACGAATATTATGAAAGCACTGGTAAAAAAATCCCCTGAAGTCGGTATCTGGATGGAAGATGTGTCCATCCCTGTATGCGGCACCAATGATGTGAAAATCAAAATTACCCATACGGCCATCTGTGGATCGGATCTCCATATCTACAAATGGGATGAATGGGCCCAGCGCACCGTTCCCACTCCTTTAGTCACTGGCCATGAATTCTGCGGCATCGTAGAAGAAATCGGTCCAGGCGTTACTCATTACAAACCGGGCGATCGCGTTTCCGGTGAAGGGCATATCACTTGTGGCTATTGCCGAAACTGCCGGGCCGGAAAACGCCATCTCTGCCATAAAACTGTTGGCGTGGGCATCCAGCGAGATGGTGCTTTTGCGGAATACTTGGTCATCCCCGAATCCAACGTTTGGCCCATTCATGAGGATATCCCTTCCGAAATTGCTGCATTCCTCGATCCATTCGGGAATGCAGTCCACACGGCCCTCTCCTATGAAATGGTGGGGGAAGATGTGCTTATCACTGGTGCAGGCCCTATTGGCATCATGGCCGTAGCAGTTTGCAAATTTGTAGGCGCACGAAATGTGGTTATTACGGATGTAAATGATTACCGACTTGAATTGGCTCGCAAACTTGGCGCCACCAAAGCCATCAATGTTTCTCAAGAAAATATTATAGACAGCTATAGCGATCTCAATATGACCAATGGTTTTGATGTGGGATTAGAAGTGTCGGGCAATCCATCCGCGTTCAAAGATATGCTGGCCCACATGTATAATGGTGGACGCGTAGCTCTCTTGGGGCTTCTCCCTGAGTCCACCCAAATTAACTGGGATGAGATCATTTTTAAGGGACTCCATGTAAAAGGCATCTATGGTCGGGAAATGTATGAAACATGGTACAAGATGACCCAAATGCTTAGGAGTGGCCTGGATATTTCTGAAGTACTCACCCATCGATATCCGGTGGATCAATTTCAGGATGCATTCGATGTTATATCATCAGGTCAATGTGGTAAAGTGGTTTTAGAATGGTAGAAGAAGGAACGCAAAGACGCAGAGTCGCAAAGAAGATTTCTATATTAGGATCTCTGCGTCCTTGCACCTTTGCGATAATAATTAAAAATGAATATATCAAAACAAATCTATCAAGACACCCTCTCCCAAATTGAAGCGGAGGGCTTATACAAAAAAGAACGGACCATCACCACGCCCCAAAGTGTGGGCATTCGAACTCAAGAAGGGGGTGACGTTCTCAACTTTTGTGCAAATAATTATTTAGGCCTGGCAGATAATCCAAATATTATCGCTGCAGCCAAAAGGGCATTAGATGATCATGGTTTTGGTATGGCTTCCGTCCGGTTTATCTGCGGCACCCAAGATCTTCATAAAAATTTAGAAGCCAAAATTTCAGGTTTTTTCGGTACAGATGATACCATCCTTTATACCTCATGCTTTGATGCAAACGGTGGTCTTTTTGAAACATTGCTGGGGCCTGAAGATGCAGTCATTTCTGATGCCTTGAACCATGCCTCCATTATTGACGGCATCCGCCTTTGCAAGGCCCAACGGTACCGGTATGCCAATAGTGATATGGCGGATCTCGAGGCGCAGCTGAAGGCGGCACGGGCGGATGGCGCGCGCCATATCATGATCGCCACCGACGGGGTGTTCTCGATGGATGGCTATCTTGCCAAGCTGCCCGAGATCCGCGCCCTCGCCGATCAATACGACGCGCTGCTGATGGTCGACGACTGCCATGCGACCGGCTTCATGGGGCCGAAGGGCGAGGGCACGCCGGCCCATTGCGGGGTCAGCGCCGATCTGCTGACCGGGACGCTGGGCAAGGCGCTTGGCGGCGCGCTTGGCGGCTATATCGCCGGCTCGGCAACGCTGACCTCGCCCGTGCCGCCACACACCTGACACTTTGAGAACTTCGACAGCAGCTCGAAGGGGTCCTTGCCCGTTCCTCGGCAGA